>JAAYBK010000021.1 GCA_012718885.1 Ruminococcus sp.
ATATCTTGTTATAAAACAGGATAAACGTCAGCAGCACTACGATGGACATGATTATACACAGGCGGACATCTTCCTGCTTAAGTGTTATGATAGAAGTTGAGCCGAACAGCGTACTGCACACGTCTCCGGAGATATTTGCCCTTGAGGGATAGCGGTTCATCAGCAGATAGCCTATCGCAAGAGCACTTACCGAAAGCATTGCGACAGCCGCATCGCCCTTTATCTTTGTGTTCTGACCTGTACGAAGCAGAAGCACCGCACATATCAATGTTACAGGCAGAACAATGTACATATCATTAAGTTTTCCGAACCAGTTGACAATGTTCTGCATACCGGGGCTGAGTTTATCGTCTCCGCTCCACGCGAGAGCATATTTCTTTATCATAACCGGCAGAGTTGCTGACAGTGACATAGCGCCGAAAGCAACGTGAGAAAGTCCATCGCCTATGAACGAAAATCGCTTGAGCACCAAAGTCACTCCGAGCAGAGATGAACAAAGGGCTATGAGTATACCGACTATGAACGCATAGCGCACAAAAGGGAACTCAAAATAGAACCGAAGTTTTTCCATATTACTCATTTTCCATCATCTCCGTTCCTATAAATAGTTTTCCGGCGGCACTTTTGGCATAATCCTGAGTTGTACCGAAAAAGAGCTGTTTCATGCCGCCAATATGCAGGATATGCGAAGCGTACTTCACAGCGGATACAACATCATGAGATACCATGATTATGGTTATCCCTTCACGGTTAAGCTCAGCAATAAGCTCGTAAAGATCCACCTGAGCTTTTGGGTCAAGACCTGTCACAGGTTCGTCAAGCAGCAGCATTTTTCTTGTCGCACACAATGCTCTTGCCAGGAGCACTCTCTGCTGCTGACCTCCTGAAAGCTCTCTGTAGCAGCGTTTAGCGAGAGAGCTTATCTTAAGCTGCTTCATCGTTTCCTCAGCAAGCGCCTTCTCCTCCTTGTTGTAAAACGGACGCAGTCCGCATTTAGCAAGACAGCCTGAGCGCACGATCTCACGGACAGAGGCTGGAAAATCCTTTTGTATAACGGTCTGCTGCGGAAGATATCCCACCTCGTTCTTTTTGATATCACCGCACCACTCTATCTCTCCGCTGACCTGCGGCTTCAATCCTAAGATAGCTTTTATCAGTGTGCTCTTGCCAGAACCGTTCTCTCCGAGGATACAAAGATAATCGCCCTTATTTATCGTAAAATTAAGTTTTTCCGCAACAATGCTGCCCTCATATCCGAGAGAAGCGTTTCTGCAGACCATTTGTGCAGACATTGATAATTCCTCCGTTCGTTGAAGGCGAAGGAGTGGCAAACATACTCCTGCACCTATGTTATTATTTACGCCGTTACAAGGCAAGCATTGAGCTTTGAAAGAATGTCCGACTTTTTATATCCTTTGCCAATGAACACAAGCTGATTGATACGGTCACCGTAAGTTTCGTCCCAGTCATCTTTCAGATCGGGGTAGTTCTCGAACATAACATCAAGTTCCTCCTGCGGGCAGGAGGCGAGCCATTCATTCAGCTCGGTCACGCTTGCGTTTCTGCCAGCCTGTTCAAATAGCTGTATATGCACATCATCGTCAGCGAACCAAACATATCCCTTAGTGCGGATAAGCTCTTTCGGGTACTCATCCACAAGATCCATGAATTTATCACGGTCAAACGGGCGGACTTCCTCATAAACAAATGATGTTATACCATACTCGTCCATACAGGCTTCCTTGTCAGTAGGCTCATTGGTGTTGAGCGCACGTTGTATTGATGATGAAGCA
>JAAYBK010000198.1 GCA_012718885.1 Ruminococcus sp.
TCCTTAAGGAACTCACAGCTCCTGAGGGATTCCAGGTAGCAACAGATATGACATTCGAGATCAGAGACGGCAAGCTCGTTTTTATCGACGGAGAAGCAACAGAAACAGATACAGTAGTAATGGTAGACGAGATGATCGTTACAACAACTACAACAACGACCACCACAACAACTACTACAACTACTACGACAACAACAAGCACAACAACCTCTACAAGCACTACAACTTCAACAACTACATCTACTACAACATCAACTACAACTACTACATCTACAACTACTACATCTACTACTACCACAACAACTACAACCACCACCACGACTACAACAACAACTACTACAACAAGCACGACCACCACAACAACTACTACAACCACGACGACAACAACTGCAACAGCAGTAGTGAAGATCGCAAAGCAGGATGTATACAGCCATGAAGTGAAGGACGCAGAGCTGACACTGACCGGTAAGGATGCAAACGGCAATGAGATCATCTTCGAGGAAGGTACAGTTGAACTTGGTGAAGGTGCTCAGCTTGTAAAGGGTTCAGGCAACAGCATAATCTGGAAGTCAGGCGATGAGGCAACAACAGTTACTCTGACAGACGGTTCATACCTCCTTAAGGAACTCACAGCTCCTGAGGGATTCCAGGTAGCAACAGACATAACATTCGAGATCCGAGACGGCAAGCTCGTTTCTATCGACGGTGAAGAAACAGAATCTGATACAGTAGTAATGGTAGACGAGATGATCGTTACAACAACTACAACAACGACCACCACAACTACTACAACTACAACAATTGATGTAATGGGAGACGATGTTACAAATACTACCACAACAGAGGATATCGATGTTGACGGCGGTTCAGCAACACGTACTACTACCACTACAACAGGCGTTGAAGAGACAACAACTACTACTGCAGCAGATGAGGATGTTGACGTTGACGGCGGTTCAGTGACCCGCACAACAACAACTACCACAAAGAAGGCTCCTGCTAAGGTAACTACAGCAGCTCCTAAGACAGATGCTCCTCGTACAGGTGTAAACGGCATAAGCGCTGTTACAGCTATTATGGCATTTGCTGCACTTGCAGCATTCGCAGCTCGTTCCCGCAAAAAGGACGAAGACGATGAGTGATCAATAAAAACGTCCCCTCCGTGAAAACGGAGGGGATTTTTTTACGCTAAGGGCTTGTAAAATGATCGGAGATTTGGTATAATAGATATATCAAATCTTGAACGGAGGTGCGTTATGAGCGCTGACCCTTATGGGAACTTAATATATATCCCTTGATCCGGCGGACGCTCTTGCTCACCCTGATTCGCCGGAAATTCTGGCGAAAGGAGCAGTACCTGTGCTGGTATGCAGGTGCGGCAGATTATGATAAGATTTTTTGCAAACGATAACGGAAAACTCATTCAGCGTGAAGAACCGACAGAAGGCTGCTGGATCTCGGTAGTTGATCCCACGCCGCAGGAGGTAATGGATCTTATCCAGACCTATGGGCTGGACAGCGGCTTCGTAAAGTCTTCACTGGATGAAGAGGAGTCTTCACGTATCGAGCGTGAGGACGATCAGACCCTTGTCATCATAGATACTCCTGTATCTACAGTTGATGAGGATCAGACCAGAAACTTCTATACCCAGCCTATGGGTATTATTGTCAACAAGGACTATGTGTTCACTATCTCGCTGAAGGAGACGCAGATCCTGACAGAGGCCATGCATGGAAATATCCGTAATCTCCGTCCGGCCTTCAAGACAAGATTCGTGCTCCAGCTCCTTCTCAGGATAGCAGCACTATTCCTTACACACCTGAAGCAGATAGACAAGATCTCATCCGCAGCCGAGCAGCAGCTCCATGACGCAATGAAGAATGAGCTCCTTATGCAGCTCCTTGCGCTTGAGAAGTCACTGGTATATTTTTCAACTTCACTGAAAGCCAATGAAGCCACTATTGAGAAGATATTCAGAGGAAGAGTAATAAAGCTCTACGATGAGGATCAGGATCTCCTTGAAGATGTGCTCATTGAGATGAAGCAGGCCATTGAGATGGCGAGTATATACACCGGCATCCTGTCCAGTATGATGGACGGCTTCTCCTCAATAATCTCAAACAATCTGAATATAGTCATGTGGCGTTTGACTATAATGACGGTCATCCTTGAGATACCGAATATCATGTTTGCATTCTACGGTATAAATACAGTGGATCTGCCTATGCCGTATACCTGGTTCGCAATAACACTGACGCTTTTTCTGACTTGTATAACTGCATTCGTACTTGTGAAATGGAAGAAAAAGTAACAGCCTTAAAGCAGTTTATAACGAAAATGGCCTGAGCAGATACTCAGGCTATATTATTAGGAGGGGAAGTATGAAAAGCTATAACGACAGCGGAAATGATATAAAAAAGCTGCTCCCATATGCGGCAGGACTTCTCCTTGCTGCTGCGGTCATTTTTACAGTGCTTGCCACGACGCTCCTCAGTAAGAGCTATGTGAAGCGTAATTTTTCCAACAGCAGAGTTTATGCAGAAATAACAGGGCAGATACGTGAAAAGGCGGAAAAGGCCTATCTGAAAACAGACCCGCCTAAAGAAGTAAAAAAAGAGCTGGCCAGCATTATCTCTGAGGTGATAACGGAGGAGGCTGTGAAAAAGGAGACAGATACAGTCATAGACAAACTCCTCAGCGGCCGTGAGCCGAAGATGGACGGAAGTTACATTCGCAGAAGCATAGCCTCAAGGCTGCCGGAAAGTCTTTCCGCCCGGCATCTGAGCTTAAATAATTCCCAGACAAATGAGTTCATAGACCGTTCTGCGGCAACTGCCACAGACACAATAGATATAACAAAGTATACAGACAAGCTGCCGGTGAAACTGGGTGGTGGAGCAGTAAGAGCGGTGCTCTTTTCAATACTTGCGGCAGCAGCGCTGGCCGGTACTTATATCCTGTCATATAACAAGCTGCTGGATATGGGAAAGGCATTGCTGATCGGCGGTGGAGCTGTCCTCATTGCAGGAATGATCATCACATCCGGATTTGATCCTGCGGGGATGGGACTTCCGCTTTCATCCCTGACAAAAGCCGCTGAGGCTCTGAAATCAGCAGTTACTTCACGATGTGTCATATCAGGTCTGTTTTTCACCGCAGCAGGCGGAGCAATGGTGTTCCTTGGCAAAAAGACCTGAAACAAATCAACTGTATATTTACGGGCAGATATGATCTGCCCGTTTTTTTCTGCCCCTGCATATAAACCTGAAAATCACACATACTAACAATGAGGTGAGATAATGAAGGGAGAGATCATACCAGAGCTTGAAAAGAGCATAGAGGAGATAAGACGGCGCACCGGTGGTTCGTCTGATATACTCGTAAACAGATTCGTGACCGGTGGGATACATTGTGCGCTGCTGTGCTGTGAGGGGATGGTCTCCACATCGGTGATAGCTGAACTGATATTTGAACCATTGACGTCGATACCGCAGAAAAAGGATGCCCACCAGCTCTTCCATTACATCAGCGAGGAGCTGCTCCTGTCCACTGACCGTCCGGAGGTGACGGACTATGATACGCTGTTCAGCCTGATGTATTCCGGATTTGCGGTACTTATAGCAGATGGGATGCCACTGGGGCTTGGCTTCGGAGTGCAGGGCTATGCCTCAAGGGGAATACAGGAGCCCTCCGGCGAGGGAAACGTTATGGGCGCCCACGAGGGCTTTTCAGAGATACTCAACACCTCCATGTCACAGCTTCGCCGTAGACTGAAAACGCCGGAGCTTGTCATGGAGATGATGAAAAAGGGAGATAAAAGCAACACCGACCTTTGCCTGTGCTACATGAAGGATCGTGTGCCTGAAAAGCTGCTCCGGCGTATAAGAGATTCGCTGGACGGTATAAAGCTGGAAACCATACTGACCACCGGCTATATACGCCCTTTTGTGGAGAGCAGGAGATTTGAGCTTTTCAGTTCCACCGGCACTACTGAACGGCCGGATGTGCTCTGCTCGAAGCTTATAGAGGGGAGAGTGGGGATACTTGTAGACGGTGTACCGTTTGCGGTGATAATACCAAGGCTGTTCTGTGAGAGCTTCCAGACTCTTGACGATTATGCCTACAAGCCATACTATGCCACATTCATGCGCTGGATAAAATACATTGCCTTTCTGACAGCAGTGCTGCTCCCGGCAGTATACACCGCCATAGTCATGCATCACCCCGAGCTGCTGAACAGTACGCTGCTGATGATACTGGTGGAGTCAGAGAAAGAAGCGCCTTTGTCCATCCTGACAGAAGCAATTGGTGTACTTCTGATGTACGAGGTGATAAGGGAGGCCGGTATCAGGCTGCCGAAGCCTATGGGAGGAGCGGTGAGCATAGTCAGCGGTCTGATAATCGGTGATGCGGCAGTTAAGTCCGGACTTATAAGCACACCTCTCCTTACAATGACTGCTCTTGCAATAATGAGCGGATTATGTGTTCCGGAGCTGAATCCGCCTGTAACTATACTGCGCTTTGCATTTTTGGCTGCCGGAGGAATATTAGGACTGTTCGGGATAAGTCTGCTGGCCTGTGCAGTGCTGGTGAATATATGCGCTACTGAGGACTACGGATTCCCGTACACAGCGCCGCTGTCGCCGTTTGTCAGGTCGGGCATGGGCGATACGGCAGTCCGAAGCAGCATAAAGGATATGCAGGAAAGGGGCTTTACTGTTGAAGAATACCACGAATAAGCTTACCGGCCGTCAGCTATCAGCCATGCTGCTTATCAGTGATGCATTTGCGCTGTTCTGTTTCCGTGGAGGAATGTCTGCTGCAACCGCTGCCGGACTTAGCGCAGGGATATTGCTGCAATTCATCTTAGCCCTTCCGCTGGCGCTCCGGCAGGGAGGCCTGAGCAGCGGTGAGCAGGGCTTCTATGCGGTGTATCATATCCTGTGGGGCGGAATGCTTTTCGATATGCAGTGGAATACCTCCGGCGAGCTGTACATCCCCTATGAAAGCAGCGGCGGTATATGGGGGAAGCTTTTCATATCCGGGCTGATAGGGCTGGTATGCATCTATATATCATCTGTGGGGATTAAGGCTGCCGCAAGGGCCTCCCTTATAGCGGCAGCAGCCGGCGGGATATGCATAGCGATAGTGGTATTCAGTGCGCTCAGGTCTCCTGACTGGGGAGAGCTTGGGCGGACTGAAAGCGGTCGGAGCGTTTGCTCCGAAATACAAAGAGGATTTGCCATGAGCGGAGGTCTTGGAGGTCTGGCAGTACTGCTTCCCGGGACAAAAGGAAAAAAGCTGCAAAATATCGCCGGATATTTTGCAGCAAAGCTGGTCATGACTGTGATAATTGTGCTCACAACGGTGCTTGTGACCGGTGGGATAGCCGATATAACCGGATTCCCAGCTGTCAGGGCAGCACAGCTGTCGCAGCCCTTTCCCTCACAGCGGATAGATTCACTGTTTATGATAGTGTTTACGGTGTATGCCGTTTTCTCCATAGGGATTCAGGCTGCGTCGGCAGCTTATATGATCGGGGACGTTTTCCCGGCGGCAGAGAGATATGCCGGGGGAGTCTCCGTTGTGCTTATGACCGGGGCAGCCTTCATGCTGTCAGGATTGCCGCTATACAGCTTCTGGACAGCAGCACTGGTGATAACAGCGCTGTTTGCTGTGCCTGTTATCCGGCTGATATGCGATAAGATAGGGATAACGGAGGTAAGGACTTGCTGAAAAGAATGATTCTGATAATGATGACGGCTGCAATGCTTACAGGCTGCGCTTCCTCCGGTCTGGTACACGATAAGAACTATCTTCGCGCAGTGTCTGTCAGCGGAAGAGAAAATGTAGAAATGACGCTGGCTTTTTTCTCTGATGAGGCGGAGAGCTTATCGGTATCCGGAAAAGATCTGGACAGCGCCCTGAGAAATGCCGAGGCGAAGACGGGAAAGCCTGTATTCACCGGATATACGGAACTGGTGATACTGGGGGACTGTGATTACAGGGATGTTCTGGAAGAAATGCTTAACAACTGGAAGGTATCGCCGTCGTGTAAAGTAGTGTACAGTGACAGCGGCGGAGCTGTGCTCAGAAAAAATGGGACAGAGCTGCTCTCCGGACAGATCAAACAGGCTGAAAAGCAGGGTATAGTCCGGGACAGCAATATCGTAAAGGTGCTTGAAGGGCTTCTTGGCGGGCAGCAAAGTGCTGAGCTCCCTGAAGCAGAAATGAACGGTATAAGCGGCGGCATAATGATATCATGAGCAATAGTATGAACCTATAACCGAGGATAGATTTTTGAGATTAGACAGATACGGCTCCGGATGTTATAATAATAACAGAAACGGAGGATGTTTAAATGAAAAAAACTATACTTGCACTGCTGACGCTCCCGGCAGCACTGCTCATACTCACAGGCTGCGGTACTGATAACAGCAGTTCAGATAAGGAAGAAGCGGCGGTTGTTGTTACTACAGAAGCTGGAAGCAGTGATGCATCAGAAGAAAAGGATTGCTGCAAGGAAGGCGAGGAGAAAGACTGCTGTAAAAATAAGGAAGAGGATTGCTGCAAAGAAGAAGCTGCTACAAAAGAATGCTGCAAAGATAAAGCAGAGAATGACTGCTGTGAGGATAAAACGGCAGAAAATGAAGTGCCGGATTGCTGCGGCGGCTGATAAATAATTTTGCTGACAAGTATCTCCAAATATACACTCAAAAAGACTGCTCCCATGCGTGTAACGCTTATATAGCAGTTGTACGTTAGTTATTGAGGGAGACCCTTTCTTCGGAAAGGTTTTCCCCGAGTAACAGACGTATATCTGCTTCATAGACGTTATACATATAGGGGCAGTCTTTTTTAGTTCTGGTGTCTGACGACACCGTATTCGTCGTCCAGCCGGTAATACGGGCAGGCATAATTTGTTCCCTGCAAGAACCGGTACATTTCATCCTCGTCCAGATTGACCATACAGACATAGCAGTCGTAATCTTCATCGTAGACAAAGTTTGTACAGGTCTCGCAGTTAGTTATCTTTTTCTTTTCCATAGGCCTATATCATATCTCCTCCATCGACAGGGTGGCAACAGCGTTGAGACTTTCGTCGGCAGTGATACCGGCGAGGAAATTATAGCTTCCCTGGCAGGCTATCATAGCACCGTTGTCGCCGCAGAGCTTTTTCTCCGGCATATAGAACTGGAAGCCGTGCTGTCTGCAAGCCTCCGAGAGTGCGGCACGAACACCGGAATTAGCAGAAACTCCTCCGGCGAGGGCGACTTTTTTATAGCCCAGAGCTTCGGCAGCGGCAATAGTTTTTGTGGTCAGGATATCCGATATCGTATGCTGAAGGCTGGCTGACAGGTCATTCTTATTGATATCAGTGCCCTTCTGCTCGGCGTTATGGAGCAGATTTATTACGGCAGTTTTCAGACCGGAGAAGCTGAAATCAAACTCGTTTCCTGCAACAGTAGGGTGAGGAAGCTTGAAAGCTGTGGGATCACCGGACTGAGCGGCATTGTCAACGTGAACTCCGCCCGGATATGGGAAGCCCATAGCACGGGCACATTTGTCAAAGCACTCTCCGGCAGCGTCATCACGGGTGCGGCCTATGACACGGAACTTTGTATAGCTGAGCACCTCTATGATATGGCTGTGACCGCCGCTGGCAACAAGGCAGAGGTATGGCGGCTCAAGCTCAGGGAAGGTGAGGTAGTTCGTAGCGATATGTCCGGCGATATGGTGGACAGGTATCAGCGGCTTGCCGGCGGACATAGCCAGAGCCTTTGCGAAGCTGACTCCCACCAGAAGAGCGCCGATAAGTCCCGGAGCATAAGTTACGGCTATGCCGTCCAGATCAGCGAGAGTGACCTGAGCTTCGTCAAGAGCCTGGCGCACTACACCGAGTATATTCTCACAGTGGCGGCGGGAAGCTATCTCAGGAACGACTCCGCCGTATTTTTTATGCTCCTCGATCTGGGTGGATACCACTGATGAGCGTATCTCACGGCAGTCCTTTACAACGCTTGCGGCAGTCTCGTCGCAGGAGCTTTCAATTCCAAGTATAAGCATTTGTATTACCTCTTTTTCAGTCTAAACTTATATCGTACCGGTCGATATTCATTCCGGATTCCTCGCCGTAAATGGAGTCTACGTGCCTGCCTCCGCAGGAGAGGATCGTTCTGGCGCTGCCGGTATTTATATCACGGCATATCAATCGGACGTTGTGCAGCCCTGCCTCTCTGGCCTTTAAAAGTCCAAGGCGGAGCTGTTTTTTTGCATAACCTTTCATTCTTTCACTGGGGCGGACGGAGTACCCGATATGGGAGCAGAACTCCGGATCGTCGTCATCATATTCCAGCTTATAGCGCAGTATCAGAGCGCCGATAATTTTATTGTCACTTTTCCTTACGGAGAGAAACCAGGCTGTCTTACCTGTCATTTCCCTGCAGTATTCCAGCCATTCCTCCACGGAATCATATTCCTCAAGGTTATCCAGACCGGGGATGCGGTCTTCCTCCGGGACGACTTTCATCTGGTCGGCGGGAAATTCAGCTGCATATTCCTTTATTTGCTCCGCATACTCTGCGGAGGCCGCTACAAGTTCGATATCGTTCATATATTCCCTTTCAGCAGCTTCTTCTCCATGACAACAGCGTTTTCACGGGGACTGTCATAGAAATTCCTGCGTACAGCAAGGCGGACAAATCCGCATTTCTCGTAAAGTGATATTGCCGGAGCGTTTGATTCACGGACTTCAAGAAAGATACTCTCAGTATTCGCTGGCAGGGAACGCTCGAACTCCTTTATCAGGCTTTCTGCAAGACCTCTCCGGCGGTATTCCGGATGAACTGCAACGCTGGTGATATCGCCTTCGCCCACAGCGTGATAGCCGGACAGCAGGGCGACTACACGTTCATCGTCCAGTATATATAGCACATGACCGGTCTCTTTTTCGGTCTCAGTGCGGAAGGATTCCGCAGACCACCCCTCAGCTCCAACGCAAAGCTTGTCCAGCTCTGAAAGCTGCTCAAAAATGGCGGGAGAGAATTGAGAGTTGAGAATTGAGAATTGAGAATCGCTCATAGGTTTAAGCTCCTCCTTGATTTTATAAAAACACTGTTGATTTAGCAGGCTGTTCAGTTATCATTCAGCTCATAATGTTCCAGAACATCATCCCACGTCTCAAAGCCCCAATCTGATAGCTTCTTATACTTACCATCACAACCTATCGTAACTGGATCTGTGTTTTTTTGTATACAAAATACATCAGGAGCTCCATTATAGGAACTAAAATGAATAATATATTCCATGCCTTCAAAACCTGGGTGCTTCTCAAGGAAATGCGTACCGAATCCACCGTCATCTTTCATTATATCATGTATAATATTAGGGTGGATAGAACCTTGATAATAATATTGAGTCGCTTCTATCCTGATAGTAGTAGCTACCGCCCATGTAGCTTCAAACCAGACCTCTTTGGTTTCTTTAGAATTCTGAGATTTTGATTCGTGAGAAGTTTCCTTTCCACATCCGGAAATTGTTAATGCAGCAATAACAGCTAATATGATAATTTTAGTAGTTCTTTTCATGATTCATTAAACACCTTATGGAAGAGATTTTTTTAGTTATCATTCAGCTCATAATGTTCCAGAACATCATCCCACGTCTCAAAGCCCCAATCTGATAGTTCCTTATACTTACCATCACAACCTATCGTAACGGGATCTGTGTTTTTTTGAAGGCAGAAGACGTTACACGGACCTTTGGTTTCAAATTCAATAATGTATTCCATTTCCTTTAGATCAGGATGAGTATCCAAAAGATATGAACCAAATTCTCCATCATCTCTTATGGTGTCATATATGATATGTGGATGTATTGAACCTTTGTAAAAATATTCAGATGCATCAATTTTAATCGCAGAAGCTACCCACATTGTAGCTTCAGGCCATACCTCTTTAGAATTCTGAGATTTTGATTTGTGTGTATTTTCTTTTCCGCATCCGGAAATTGTTAATGCAGCAATAACAGCTAATATGATAATTTTAGTAGTTCTTTTCATGATTCATTAAAAACCTTATGGAATGGATATCTGTTTTGTAGTTTTATATGTTATCAACCTTTAGCATCAAACCATGAATATCCTGTGTGTACATCAACTGCCAGCGGCACCTTCATGTCGCAGACATTCTGCATTTCCTCCCTGAGTATCTCAGAGGCACGGTCTGCACAGTCAACTGCGGATTCAAGAATGAGCTCATCGTGTACCTGCAAGATCAGCTTTGCATCTATTTTTTCGGCTTTGAGCCTGCGGTAAACATTTATCATTGCGATCTTTATAAGGTCTGCGGCAGTTCCCTGAACAGGGGTATTCATAGCGATACGTTTTCCGGCAGCCTGTAACATCTTGTTTGACGATGCAAGCTCGGGGATACGTCTTTTGCGCCCGAACATGGTTGTTACGCAGCCGTCCTTGATCGCATTGTCAACAGTTGTGTCCATGAACTCCTTGACCTTTGGGAAACGAGCCAGATAGTCGGCGATATACTTCTTTGCCTGAGCCACAGAGGTATTGATATCCTTTGAGAGAGAAAATGCGCCTATACCGTAGATTATACCGAAGTTTACAGCCTTTGCGGCACTTCTCATTTCCGGAGTGACCATTATTGAAGGCATATCGAAGACCTGAGCGGCAGTGGAGGTATGGATGTCCTCTCCGGAGGTAAATGCTCCGATCATATTCTTGTCGCCGCAGAGATGAGCCATTACACGAAGTTCGATCTGACTGTAGTCGGCGTCCACCAGTGTTTTCCCTTCCGGAGCGGTGAAGAACTTTCTCATTTCAGCACCAAGCTCGGTGCGTACAGGGATGTTCTGCATATTCGGCTCAGTGGAGGAGATGCGTCCTGTGCGGGTCTCGGTCTGTCTGAACCAGGTGTGTATCCTTCCGTCAGGAGCGATATTGTCCAGAAGCCCGGCGACATATGTGGAATTGAGCTTGGTGTACTGACGGTATTTCAGAACATTGTCAACGATAGGAGACTGATTGCGGAGCTCCTCCAGTACCTCGGCGTTGGTGGAATATCCGCTCTTTGTTTTCTTTTTTGCCGGCAGTCCCAGCTCTTCAAAGAGCACAACTCCCAGCTGCTTCGGGGAGGAGATATTGAACTCATGACCGGCTTCATCGTATATCATCTGCTGAGTTTCCTCTATCATCTCGGAGAGACGTACTCCGAAATCCTCAACGCCCTGTTTGTTGATGCATATGCCGATATCCTCCATAGAGGCAAGCACTTCTGTGAGAGGCAGCTCGACGTTTTCAAGCAGTGAGGTCATGCCCTCCTTGTCTATTATACTGCGGAGCTTTCTTATCAGCCCTTCCAGCGAAAGAAGGTCTGCAAGCTCGCCGTTTTCGGAGTAGTAATGAACGCTGTACTCGGCGCAGAGCTTATCCACTGCATAGTCGGAAGCGGAGGTGTTCAGCAGGTATCCGCAGATAGCAGCGTCATTTTTCAGGTTTACCAGCTCACGCCCTTCAGCCATGGCGTATCTGTAGTGAGCCTTTGCGTCATCGGTATCTTTTGCACATTCAGAGCTGAGAAAATCCAGTATCAGGCTCTTGTCATCGGCGGTATAAACATTGCTGCCGTCACGAACAGAGAGCTTTCCGTCTCTGAGCAGGTAGCTGACTTCCTTCAGCCCGGGGATGATCTCAGCAGTGAGCGGAGACACAGCCGCATCTATTGCAGGAGCAGCTTCCTCGGTCTGGTCTGCGGCCTCATTTGTACCCTCAGTGGCAGAAACTCCCAGCTTATCCAGCAGCTTGAACATTTCCAGCTCTGAGAGGAAACGACTTATTCCGGCATTATCAGGAGCGGCCGGTATATAGCTTTCAGGATCGCTGTCTATTGGAGCGTCACGGACGATAGTTGCCAGCCATTTGCTCTCCTTTGCGTAGTCAGCTCCGTTGGCAAGCTTAGCCTTCACGCCCTTTGTCAGGCCGGAATCCTCATATTTTTCGTAAAGCTCTTCAAGGGAGCCGAACTCCTTTATAAGGGAGGAGGCCGTCTTTTCGCCTATTCCTGCGACACCGGGTATATTGTCGGAGCTGTCTCCCATGAGGGCTTTCAGGTCGATGAGCTTTATGGGCTCAAAGCCATAATCTTCCATGAAACGGCCGGGGGTATAGTTTATGGTCTCCTTATTTGTAGCCAGGAGAACAGTTACGTTATCGTCTATGAGTTGTAGGCTGTCACGGTCGCCTGTAAGTACGTAGCAATGGTCTCCCTTATCGGAACAGGCTTTGGAAAGCGTTCCGAGAACGTCATCTGCCTCGTAGCCCTCACATTCTATTACCTTTATTCCCATAAGTCCAAGGAGCTCTTTGACCAGCGGGAGCTGCTGGGCAAGCTCTTCCGGCATACCCTTGCGGTTGGCTTTGTAATAGGAGGCGGCCTTGTGGCGGAAAGTAGGTGAGCGCAGATCAAATGCCACAGCAACAGCATCGGGTCTTACGTCCGAGAAGTTTTTGAGGTATATGTTCATAAAGCCGAAAATAGCATTTGTGAACACGCCCTTTTTATTCGAGAGCAGTCTTATCCCGTAAAAAGCACGGTTAAGAATACTGTTGCCGTCGATAGCGAGAAGTTTCATAGCGGAGCCTCCTAAAAAAGTATCTGTACTATTATAACATAAACAAAGCAAAATAGCAATTGTCAGGGACACTTTCTGTAGGCGGATGACAGCAGTTTTCCGGAGCACAGTTTGTCTCCGGAACTCTCCGACATACATGACAGGCGCTTTTTACAGGCGAAAACGGGCGGAATTGAAGATATTGCAGAGATCAGGCGGATAATTTAAGTTATAAAATACAAATGGTATAATTAAATTTGTACAAAGTGTAGAATTTTGTTGTGGATTGTGACAAAAACCTCTCTAACCTCTTTAAAAAAATCTAAAAATGTGCTAATATTATTATAGTATCACAGCATAGAAAAATTAAGAAATAACTCCCGTAAAATATCAGTAATTTGAAAATTGTCAGGCAGGGGTGGAGAAAAATGGAAGTAACGAATAAATGTCTGAAAAAAGCAGCATCGGCGCTGATCGCTATGATCTTTTCGACCATATGCGTTTTTAATCTGAATGTGAAGACTACGGCATATTCTGACGGCGGAGCAGAAAAGCCTCTCACGGAAATTGCAAATGAAATGGCAATAAAGATAAACGAAGCAAGAGCTGAGCTCGGTCTGAAGCCGCTGTTCGTGGTGAATTACCTGACCGATATAGCCAATACGAGAGCAAGAGAGCTTATAGACTGCTACGAGTCGGTCGATGATGAAGGCAGACACCTTCGTCCCAGCGGAGAGACATGGGATACTATAATAGATACCAGTCTCGTGCCGTTTGAATGGGCAGATGAGAATATAGCCCGTGGAAGCGCAAATGTGGATCGTGTATTTGAGGCGTGGAAGAAATCCGAGTTTCACTGGAATGCCATAACCAATCCCAATGCCACACATATGGGCGTTGGCCTGTGCTTTGAGGAGAATGCTCCGAAAAAGTGGTTCTGGTCAACTATATTCATCGATCTTTTTGACGGCAATTCACTTGAAGGTGAGTTCGTGCCGGAAAAGTATTCGATAAAGCCGGCCTGTTCCGGAGATCTTACTGGCGATGGCATAATAGATTCCTATGATCTGGTGCTGATATATCAGTACCTGGACAATGAGATGTACTTCAATGATCTTCAGAAGGATTCCGCAGACCTCCTGAAGGACGGCAATATAACCTCTGCTGATGCAGCAGTTCTGCGAAAGTATTTGCTTGGAGATTATAAGACTCTGCCCGTGACGATAGATATGCTCATGGGAGGATGAGTTTAGGTATTATATAAGGAGGATGCCGGATACGGCAAAAAACGGTAGTCTGAAGGATAGGCGTTCCTTCAGCAGGGAAGTGATGCCGGAGAGGGGACAGCGTCCCCTCTCGGAGGCAGTAAGGTTCGGCTCGCATAAGAGGATGCGGCCGGGCTCTGAATTAATCAATGGTACTAAAGAGAAGAATGATATAAAAAGGTGTGTTCATGATAAAACCGGCTGAGGAGTTTCAGCCGGTTTTATTTTTAGTATGAGCAGCAAAAGCCTCCCCGATACCGGGGAGGCTTTATAATTATATCCGTAATGAAATTACTTATTGAGGTTAGCCTCGATAACGTCGAGCTCATCGTAGAGAGCCTGGGGGATGTTACCGCCCTTAGCCTTGATGTCCTCGTCGTAGTATCTTCTCATCTCAGCGATCTCCTTCTTCCACTCTTCCTTATCAACAGTGAGGAGCTTCTGGAGAGCAGAGGGAGAAACCTCATCCTCGATGCCCTTGAGGTTGATATCCTCAGGCTTAGGAAGGTATCCGATAGGAGTCTCAACAGCGTCAACTTCGCCTTCAACTCTCTTGATGATCCAGTCGAGAACTCTCATGTTGTCGCCGAAGCCTGGCCAGAGGAAGTTGCCTTCGTCGTCAGTTCTGAACCAGTTTACGTTGAAGATCTTAGGAGCCTTGCTGCCGAGTCTTGCGCCCATTTCGAGCCAGTGAGCCCAGTAGTCACCAACATTGTAGCCGATGAATGGCTTCATAGCCATAGGATCGTGACGGAGAACGCCTACTGCGCCTGTAGCAGCAGCAGTTGTCTCAGAAGAAACAGCAGATCCAAGATATGTACCGTGAGTCCAGTCGAATGACTGATATACGAGAGGAGCAGTTGTAGCTCTTCTTCCGCCGAAGATGATAGCAGAAACCGGAACACCCTCAGGATTGTTGAACTCAGGAGAAATGCATGGGCAGTTCTTAGCAGGAGCTGTGAATCTTGAGTTTGGATGAGCAAGCTTCTTGCCCTCAGCTACCCAAGCCTCACCGTCGCACTTGATACCAGTCCACTCAGTAGCATCCTTAGGCGGATTCTCGTTGAGCTTCTCCCACCATACAGTGTTATCGGAGTTATCGAGAGCAACGTTTGTGAAGATAGCGCCTTCCTTTGTGCAAGCGAGAGCGTTGTAGTTGGACTTAGCGTTTGTACCGGGAGCAACGCCGAAGAAGCCGTTCTCAGGGTTGATAGCGTAGAGTCTGCCGTCCTTGCCGGGCTTCATCCAAGCGATATCGTCGCCGACTGTGAAGATCTCATAGCCGTCCTTCTTGTATCCCTCTGGTGGGATGAGCATTGCCAGGTTTGTCTTACCGCAAGCTGATGGGAATGCAGCTGTGATGTACTTTACCTCGCCGTTTGGCTTCTTAAGGCCGAGGATGAGCATATGCTCAGCCATCCATGCCTCGTTCTTACCCTGGAAGGAAGCGATACGGAGTGCGAAGCACTTCTTGCCGAGGAGAACGTTTCCGCCGTAAGCAGAGTTGATGGACCAGATTGTATTCTCCTCAGGGAACTGAACGATGTATCTCTTCTCAGGATCAACGTCAGCCTTGGAGTGGAGACCTCTTACGAAATCGTCGGAAGTATCACCGAGATTCTCGAAAGCCTGCTTGCCCATTCTTGTCATGATATTCATATTGAGAACAACGTAGATAGAATCAGTAACCTCAACGCCTACCTTAGCAAGAGGAGAACCGATCGGACCCATGGAGTAAGGGATAACATACATTGTTCTGCCCTTCATAACGCCATCGTACATAGGAGTGAGCATAGCCTTCATCTCGTCAGGAGCCATCCAGTTGTTTGTAGGACCTGCGCCAGCCTTTTCCTTAGAACAGATGAAAGTTCTGTCCTCAACACGGGCAACGTCGTTAGCGCGTGTTCTGTGGTAGAGGCAGTTAGGGTACTTCTCAGGATTGAGCTTGTACATTTTGTCCCAGCTGTCATCGGGGAGTGAAGTTACCTCTTCAGTAAGAGCGTCGATCTGCTCCTTTGAGCCGTCGATCCATACAACCTTCTCAGGCTTGCAGAGAGCGATCATTTCATCGACCCACTTTAATACGTTGGGGTTCTTTGTAAGTGACATTGTATTGTACCTCCTAATAAAAAATCAATAGACAATATATCATCCGGAGAAACCGACGATATACCGAATACAACTGAAAAAATCAATCGTACCTCAAATACTATTATATATTATTTCTGTCAATGTGTCAATAGTCATACGGGATAAATTGCCTTACGTATTCGGCATACCAGTATTACGCAGTCAACATAGCCTTGCTGCAGCTGAGGAGACGCTGTCTGCTGCCCGGAAAACGGCGGGATGAAGCGGATATACCGGCAGCAGAGAGCTTTGCGGAAGACCTGCCGTGGGGAGCTGTCACGGCGGATGAGCAAGTCTGTTCCGGAAGTTTGTTATTCCTTTAACGAATGTGACTATATATCGGATATGCTACGGGAGCTGACAGCAGTTAGTGAAAAAGACTATGTTTAATGATATATAGTTCGGCGATAAAATATGTATAAAATGCATAAATTTGAGTTGGGAGAATTGCACAAGCTAATCAAGAATGAATTGTTGAAAACATAGAATTTTGTGATAATGACAGTTTTAGACATAAAATTGCTTGAAATATGTGCAAAACGTGGTATAATAATACTATTAAAAGAAGACAGAAATGTTGAATGAATCTTACAATGGGAGGTTACTACGTTGAAAAAAAAGATAATCACTATCGAACGCCAATTCGGAAGCGGAGGAAGCGTGATCGGAAAACTAACAGCAGAAAAGCTCGGACTAAGCTATTACAACAGACAGATACTTGAAATGACCGCTGAAAGGTGCGGTATCTCTCCCGAATATCTTGAATCCGCAGAGGAAAATGTGCCTACAAGCTTTCTGTATTCACTTCTGCTCTCAGCCAACCCGGCAAGGTCTATGGAGGACAGTCTTCCGCTGTCGGATAAGGTCTTCCTCATGGAGAGCAGGATCATAAATGAGATCGCAGAGAAGGAGGACAGCTTTATCCTCGTGGGACGCTGCGGAAGCTATATACTTGAAGATAAAGGCTGCTTCAGCGTATATATTTACGCAAATCCTGAGGACAGGGTGAAGCGTGCCATAAAGGAATACGGTATCCCCGAGAATAAGGCGGAATCCATAATGAAAAAGGCTGATAAGCGCCGTGAGACATTCTACAATGTCAATACCGGAAGGCTTTGGCAGGATAAGGAGGGCTATTCCCTCTGCCTGAACAGCTCCGAGCTTGGAGATGATCTCTGCGCCGAGCTTATCGTTAAGGCCTATCTTGACTATAATTCCAGACAGAAGTAATCATTCTATACCTCTAAGAGGAGCGCCCTGCTTTTTACGGCAGGGCGCTTCTTTGTATATCGCCGGAGAAAATGACTATAATAAAAGTATAATCTAATAAGGAGCAGGGATATGTGCGTTGTACTCGTGAGGTCACTTATACTATATATAGCAGTCATATTTGCCGTCCGGCTTATGGGAAAGCGGCAGTTGGGGGAGCTTCAGCCCTCTGAGCTGGTTATAACTATACTTGTGTCAAATATAGCTACACTGCCAATCGAGGATGTAAGTATCCCTCTTTCAGTGGGACTGACGCCCATTCTTTCGCTGGTATGCTTTGAGGTGCTGACGTCGTGGCTCAGTCTTCGCTTTCCAAAGCTTAACAGGCTCATCTCTGGCAGCCCTAAGATAATCATAAGCGGCGGAAAGATAGACACTGAGGTTATGACCGAGCTCCGCTTCTCTGTGGATGATCTTATGACAGCTCTTCGGGGACAGGGAGTATTTGACATAAGCGAGGTGCAGTTTGCCATTGTTGAGACTACCGGCAGCATTTCAGTGATGAAGAAGCAGAGTGATGATATGCCTGTAAGGAGAGATATTGGCATCAGCACTTCCGATGAAGATCCTCCGCAGCTTATAGCTGCCGACGGAAGACTTCTCCTTCCGGCGATAAAGTCTCTTGGCATGAATACAGAAGCGGTCCGCAAGATCATTTCCGGAACGGGGATGAGTGTCGGCGAGGTGATGATAATGACGGCTGACAGCTCCGGCAAATGCTATATCGCAGGGAAAAACGGGGCAGTGCCGTACATTATAAATGGAGGGATATTATGACAAGGCTGAAGA
>JAAYBK010000199.1 GCA_012718885.1 Ruminococcus sp.
CGAGAACGAGAAGAGTAGTTCCCTTTTTTATTGCGCCGAGATTCATCTCCTCGATCTCTTTATTCGAGCAGAATACTTTGACCTTAATAGAGCCGCTGTAATCAGTTATATCGAAAGTTGCAACAGTTTTTTCGTTCCGCAGCTCTTTAATCTCGCTGTCAAATACATCTCCTACGACCACAAGTCTTTCGCCAAGCTGCTGAACCGCATCGTTTATCGAAACAGGTTTCTGGCGGATAGCCTTGCCCTTTATTATTTCGGCTGATTCTGAATCAAAATCAGTATCAAGGGCGTTTTTATCCAGAGTTACAGTTGGGACGGCAGATCTAATCTCCTCCTCACGAAGCTCGTCCTTTGACTTTTCAGGAACAAGCTGATCGCTGTAATCCGGCAGCTCAGATGTCACACGTTCAATCATTTCATCAAATTCATGCTCCGGAACCTTTTCTTCTCCCGTGAGAGTTATCTTTACAGTAACGCCGAACTGATTATATATCAGTTTTTTAAAGCGTCCGCAAAAATCAAATCTGCGGAGTATATCTATTCCGCCGTGTGAAAGATCAATTGATAATTCATCGTTATTCAGCCTGACATCCGCATCATCAAGGAAGCCGTTCACAACTGATATGTCCCTCTTTAGAAGAACGATCATATCATTATAGTAGTCCAGACTGAATAATTCCTGAGGATAACGACAGTTAAGCCGCACTCTTTCTACACGTATCGTTTCTTCAACCGCTTTCTCGAAAGAAAAGATATCCTCAGCAGGTATAAGCTTATCAAAATGAGCAAAGAAATTGATGTGGTCATGTTTGTCGGAATATGTAAGCTTATATATATCGCCGCTGCGGACGCTTTCAGGTATTTCAGGACCGTACTCCTTCAGGAACTCCGCTAAATTTATATTCATATCAAAGCTTGTCTACCTCAGCGAGAAGCTCGGCGACAATGTCCTCCTCTTTGATTTTTCGCTGTGATCCGTCTTTGCGGAAGATTATCGCACATCCGTCACCGCCTGCGATACCTATATCAGCTTCACGGGCTTCTCCGGGGCCGTTTACTACACATCCCATTACTGCAACGGTTATATCCTTATCAAGATCCTTCAAGGCAGCCTCTAACTTTTTGGCAGTGCCTATCAGATCAATGCGTGTTCTGCCGCAGGTCGGACAGGAAACCAATCTCACTCCGCCACGTTTTCCTATACAGCGAAGTATGTCTTTAGCTGCTTCTATTTCCTTGACCGGATCATCTGTCAGTGACACTCTTATGGTCTCGCCTATCCCGTCACAGAGAAGTGAGCCAATTCCGACAGCGGATTTGATAAGTCCCATTCGCTCTGTTCCTGCCTCTGTTACACCAAGATGAAGAGGATAATTGCATTTTTCGGCAGCAAGTCGGTAAGAAGCTATCATTTTATTGACGTCGGATGATTTTATGGATATAACTATATCATCGAAATCAAAGTGCTCAAGCATAGCCGCATGATTCATTGCGCTTTCCACAAGAGCTTCCGGTGTGGGAGAGCCGTATTTTGCAAGGAGCTCTTTTTCCAGTGAACCGGAATTTACTCCTATACGGATCGGGATATTCTTTGCACGGCAAGCCTCAACGACCTTCTTTACTCTATCCATTCCGCCTATATTTCCCGGATTGATCCTTATTTTATCTATACCGGCAGCGGCAGCCTCAAGAGCAAGCTTATAGTCAAAATGTATATCTGCTACAAGCGGTATATTAATCTTCTCCTTTATCGCAGGGATGAGACGGACTGCGTCCATGTTCGGTATCGCAGCTCTCACGATCTCGCACCCAGCCTTTTCAAGATCAACTGCCTGCTGAACGCTTCCATCGATATCGTCGGATCTGACGTTCAGCATAGACTGGATATATATGTGTGAACCGTCAAGTACACAATCGCCGACTTTTACAGGCTTTACGCTTCTCATATAAACACATCCTTATAAATTATTTATGTCCTGTTATGATCTTTATGATATCATTATATGTGGCAAATATCATAATGCCGAAAAGAAGTACCATACCAACAAGATGTACATATCCCTCATGTTCCGGTTTTACAGGCTTTCTGCGAATAAGCTCGATAAAGCAGAAGAGCAGTCTTCCACCGTCAAGTCCGGGGATTGGGAGGAGATTGAAAAGACCCACGTTTATTGATATAAGTGCAGCAAGATAAACGAGAGTGAAAGCTGTTTCCTTTTCGTCTTCCGCCTCTTTTGTTGCTTCATTGATCTCGGAAACAACTCCGACAGGACCGGATACCTCTTCCTTTTCGACCTTGCCTGTTGCGAGCTGTTTGAGTGAAAGTCCGATGATGTGGCTCATTGACATAAAGATATCCCCTGAGCCCTTGATGACTGTTACCGGATTCTTACTCTTTCTCTCAAGACCAAAATCGATCTCATCGCCATTGCCTCCGGGATAGCTGTCATGGAATTTTATGTGATCGAACTTCATTTCCTTTCCATCACGGATTATCTCAACGCTTCTTGTTCCGTCATCGCCGGATGACTTCATCTCAAAAATGTAGTTGATATCGAGCATACTGAACACTCTTGTACCGTCTATCTTCTTGATAATGTCACCAGGTTTCAGGCCGTTTTCGGGATCGTAACTCGATGCATAATATGTTACAGAACCGTCCTCATTTCTTATACCGCTGAATCCGCTGATCTTATTTGTGGGAACTTTATCCATCATGCATACCATAACTATAAGCATTACAAAACCAAGAACAAAGTTCATAAAAGGACCGGCAGCAAGTACGGTCATTCTCTTCCAGAGCTTAGCCTTTCGGAAGCCTCTTGTGTCATCAGTGTCAGAGTCCTCCCCCTCCATTGCACAGTAACCTCCTACAGGAAGTGCTCTGAGGGAATACTTCGTCTCCCCGAACTGCTTCTGGATGATCTTTGGACCCATACCTATGGAAAACTCAAGAACCCGAATACCGCTGAGCTTAGCGCATATAAAATGCCCGAATTCGTGTACTGTAACTATAATTCCAAATACTATAAGTGCGACTATAATACCCATTTAAAATTTATCCTTTCGCTGCGGCTTACCTGCCGGATGAAATATAATCTCTGACGTAATTCCTTGCTTCTGAATCTGCCTTCATTACATCTTCATAGCATTTTATCTCTGATGGAG
>JAAYBK010000200.1 GCA_012718885.1 Ruminococcus sp.
AACTTTACTTTCTCTCTATTTTGGGCCTGATGACTCGGGGAAAAATCAGGAAGTTGTAACTCGTATTGAAAGTATATTGAAAAATTATGAAACGTTGCCTCTTGATGGAGAGAGAATAAGTAATAAAATAAAGACTAAAAAGGAGCATCTCGAAGAAAGAAAAAAATATTGGTTGGAAAAAGCACCCAAAACAACAAATGGTAATCCGGATAAGAGAACAACTGAGTATACGCTTTTTGAAGATTATGAAAGACAATTAAATACATTCAACTCAGAATGCAATGATATAATAGATTCGTCGGTGGAGCAATTAGATGCTTTTAATGTTATAATACGAACTTATTTAAAAGAAGAATGGAACAGAGCCAAGAACAACGAAGACTGACCGAAAGAACAGCCCAACCGGGCTGTTCTTCTCATATATTAAGGTTTTTTGAACACAGGTATTGACAAACACAGTCAATTGTTGTAAAATATATTATATGTACTTATATCTGCTCGCAGAAAGCAGTATGACATGAAAATAACAAATGATAAAGGCGGTAAACAAATGGGTTTATTCACAGGAATCTTCGGTGCGAACGCCTACAGCAACAGAGAGCTGAAGCGTATCGAACCTATTAAAAATAAAGTCCTCGCTCTTGACGAGGAATACCAGGAGCTCTCAGACGCAGAGCTCAAGGCAAAAACTCAGGAATTCAAGGACAGACTTGAGGACGGCGAGACTCTTGACGATGTTCTTCCGGAGGCTCTCGCAACAGTACGTGAGGCTGCATGGCGTGTTCTTGAAAAGAAGCCTTATCCGGTACAGATCATTGGTGCTATCGTTCTTCATCAGGGACGTATCGCTGAGATGAAGACCGGTGAAGGTAAAACTCTTGTTGCCTGCGTTGCTTCATACCTCAACGCACTCTCCGGTCTTGGAGTACACGTTGTTACAGTTAACGACTATCTGGCTAAGACACAGGCTGAGGAAATGGGTAAAGTTCTCCGCTGGCTGGGACTTACAGTCGGCTGTATCCTTCACGGACTTACCAACGATGAAAGAAGAGCTGCATATAACTGTGATGTTACATATGCTACCAATAACGAGCTGGGCTTCGATTACCTCCGTGATAACATGGTAACTCATAAGGAAGAAAGAGTACAGCGTGCTCCTAACTTTGCTATCGTGGATGAGGTGGACTCGATCCTTATCGATGAGGCGCGTACTCCTCTTATCATATCCGGACGTGGAGACAAGTCCACAGAGCTCTATTCAATCGTTGACCGCTTTGCAAAGACTCTTACTTCCACAACTGTTGTTGAAATGGACGACAAGGTGGATCAGGATTCTATAAATGAGACTGCCGATTATATCATCGATGAAAAGGCAAAGACTGCTACTATAACACAGCGTGGTGTTAAGAAGGCTGAGAAGGCATTCAATATCGAAAACCTTATGGATTCCGAGAATATGACTCTTCTCCACCACATCAACCAGGCTATCAAGGCTAACGGCTGCATGAAGAACGAAGTTGATTACGTTGTTAAGGATGACGAGGTAATCATCGTTGACGAGTTCACCGGACGTCTTATGATGGGACGTCGTTTCAATGACGGTCTCCATCAGGCTATCGAAGCTAAGGAAGGCGTTAAGATCAAGAGCGAGTCAAAGACTCTCGCTACTATCACTTTCCAGAACTTCTTCCGTCTCTACACAAAGCTCTCCGGTATGACCGGTACTGCTATGACAGAAGAGGGAGAGTTCAAGGAGATCTATAAACTGGACGTTATCTCTATACCTACCAACAAGCCTGTTATTCGTATCGATCACAACGATCAGGTATACAGCAGCGAAAAGGGTAAGTATTCAGCTATCATAGACAAGATAATCGAGTGCCACGAGAAAGGACAGCCTATCCTTGTAGGTACAGTATCTATCGAGAAGTCAGAGCTCCTCTCCGCAATGCTCAAGCGCAAGGGCGTAAAGCATGAGGTCCTCAACGCTAAGCATCACGCAAAGGAAGCTGAGATCGTTGCTCAGGCAGGTAAGTATGGCGCTGTTACTATTGCTACCAACATGGCCGGACGTGGTACCGATATCATGCTGGGCGGTAACGCTGAGTTCCTTGCAAGAGCTGAGATGAGAAAGCGTGAGATCCCTGAGGAGATCATCACTGAGGCTATCGGATTTGCTGATACAGAAGATCAGGAGATACTTGACGCAAGAAAGCTTTATCGTGAGCTCTATGACAAGTACAATGCAGAGGTAAAGGAGAAGGCTGTAAAGGTCAAGGAGGCCGGCGGTCTTTATATCCTCGGTACAGAGCGTCACGAGTCAAGACGTATCGACAACCAGCTCCGTGGACGTTCAGGACGTCAGGGCGACGAGGGCGAGAGCTGCTTCTTCCTCTCAGTTGAGGATGACCTTATGCGTATATTCGCCGGTGACCGTCTTGAGAATATGATGAGAACTCTCCGTGTTGACGAGGGTATGCCGATCGAGAGCAAGCTTCTGACAAGAATTATCGAGTCTTCACAGAAGAAGGTAGAAGGCCAGAACTTCAGCATAAGAAAGAACGTCCTTAACTACGATGACGTTATGAATACACAGAGAGAGATTATCTACAAGCAGCGTTCACAGGTGCTTGACGGAGAGGATCTCCACGAGAGCATTCTCAAGATGATGGAGGATCTTATCGATTCAACTGTTGACCTCTATCTCATTGACGATGATGAGAAGGATAACTGGAACCTTGTTGGCCTTAAGGATTACTTCCTCGGCTGGCTCATCACTGAGGAGGATCTCGACTTCGATGAGGACGAGCTGGATGATGTTACTAAGGAAGATATCAGAAATGCTCTCAAGGAGAAGGCAGGAGAGATCTATCAGGAGAAGGAAGAGGAGTACGGCTCCGAGATCATGCGTGAGCTTGAGCGTGTTATCCTGCTGAAGGTAGTTGATACCAAGTGGATGGCTCATATCGATGATATGGAAGAACTCAAGAAGGGTATCGGTCTCCGTTCCTACGGTCAGAAGAACCCTGTTATCGAGTACCGTTACGAAGGCTTCGAGATGTTCGATGCTATGGTAGATTCTATCCGTGAGGATACAGTCCGTATGCTCCTTACAGTAAAGGTACGCAAGGACGCTCTTCCGGAGCGTGAGCAGGTTGCTAAGCCAGATGCTCCTAATGCAGGCGCAGGCGATGGAAGCTTCTCCGAGACCGTTAAGGCTAAGAAGATCGGCGATAACGATCCTTGTCCGTGCGGAAGCGGTAAGAAGTACAAGAAGTGCTGTAAGAACAAGGATAATAACTGATTTGAGAAGGGCGGACTTATCTCCGCCCTTTTTTAAAAAAGGAGCTTATGCTATGAAACGTGCTGTACCAATTATATTATGCGGTTTTCTGCTGGCCGGCTGTTCAGATAAAAGCAGCAGTTCGGATAACAGCTCTGAACTTGAGACCACAACTGCCGCAACTACATCTGTCGTAACAACAGCGCCGACAACTACAGCCTCTGTAACGACTGATGATCCGATCGATCACAGCTATCTTCCAGGCTCAGCAGATCATGATATAGGCAAGGCAACAGCATACTGGACTGATGATGGAATCAGTGTTGGAGTGTGGATAACGGATTCCTATTATCTCAGCAAGGACATCTCTGTGGAAACTTATGACAAAACAAAAAATATCGCAGTTTTGGATCTTGATTTTGACGGATACGATGAGATATTTGTTCCGACTGATGAATATGGGGAAGGAAAGTATTATCACCTTAACCTTGGCAGAACCAACTTCGAAAGCTGGGATGTTATGAACGATCTTACCGGGGGAAGGTTTGTTACGATCGCTGACGATGAGAAATTGCTGTGCTTAACGGAGTCTTTATCACGCAGCACCTGTAATAAGTATTATAAATGGGAAAACAAGGCTCCCGTGTTCGTAAATGAAGAGATATGTTATATGCGTGATTATTATTACTGCGATACCTATGATATTCAGGACGGAGAAAAAGTTCTTGTCAGCAGGAAGCTGAAATCAAATGAAGGAGATAAAATTATCGATCATCCCATTTACTTCCATGTGAATAGTGATTCCATAGATGTGCTCAAGGCAGGAGAGGCTATCCAGAATATACCTGATATCGGGCTTTATTCTCTTTCCGAAAGGTATGGGCAGTATATGGACAATAACGATGTGGGCTGGCAGCCGTTCCAGCCCGAGGAAATGATCTATGAAAGCGACTATGATTCTGACGGCTATAACGACTTCTGCATACCTGTTGACCTGAAACCAATTGGCGAGAACAAGTATATCTATTTCCGCTTTGACCCTGCAGAAAATAAGTATTTCCCATGGGATGAACTGAATAATATCGGGAAAAAGCTGGTAATGTACAGGAATGAGGATTATATTGAAGCCGAGGATCCGGGTACAGGTTTGGACAGGTATAAATGGGAGAATGGAAAGCTTGTATTCCAGGAACACATTGATGGTGTAAGGATACACGACTGAGGTAAAAAATGAAGAAAAAACTTGCTTTTATCATATTGTTCACAGGACTTCTTACCGGCTGTTCAGACAGTCCCGGCAGCAGCTCATCAGAGGATAAGTCTCCTACGCAGCCTGTGACTGCGGAGATTTCTGAGCCGGTCACGGATGCAACTGAGGCCGAGCATATCGAAGTCAATGGGCTGACTATAATCAGCAACGGCAATTATATCGATATTATGGACGGCAGCACTCATGTACAGAGCATAGAGAATGAGGTAATGTATCCTCCTGAATACAAGGATGTAAACGGTGACGGATATGACGATATCTTTATCCGTAATCCTATTTCATCTCATCTCAATTATGGTACTTATTACATATATGACAGCGTTGAGAAGTATTATGTGCCGTGTGATATGATGAGTAATATGTCCCTGTTGTTTCCTGATGATGATCCGGAGAATGCAGAGAAGTTCGGTGTAAAGGAGAATGAACTTTTCGACTGCGGTGACAGCTTTGCTGAGATATACGGCTGGAAAGGAAGCAGTCTTATCCTTACAGGACACTATATCTGCGATGTGGAAACCGGTGAGATGACACAGCTTTACAGGCAGGGGACATATAAGGCTGAAGGAGAGATAGTTCCTGCCAGCGGCCTGAATGAGACTGACGGCCTCAGCTATGTGCTTACACCGGAGGCGGTCTATATCAAGGACGCCATCGGCGAAAAGAACTTTGTAACAATCAGCGGAGACTTTTCGGCAGGCAAGTGTATACTGCTGAAAGACTATAATTTCGATCAGCATGAGGACTTCGCTGTTTATATGAAAACGGATAAATGGGCAGAGGAATATATCTATTTCCTCTATGATCCTGAGAAGCATACTTTTGTGGAAAATGATGAGCTCAATAATATCCAGGGCAGGCTTCTAACTGATCCTGTGAACAGGATACTGACCGTTGCCGTTGCATCTAATTCATATAATAGGGAGAGGTTAATGGGCTTTGTTCAGACTTTTGTCTGGGATGATGACACAATAGTTACGAAGGAGTCCGGATCTATCATGGAAGCTCAGGGCGGTGGATATGATATAGAATATCATGGCCCTGTGGCAGGAGAGATTTCGAGGACAGAACACATCAGCGAGATACCAGCGGAGTGGTGGGTAGCTGATGAAGCAGATGAGTAGGCATATATTTATGAATGATATAGAATAGGGGTAAAATCATGGATAGACCAATAAAAAATTTTATTATAGAGGTCGCTGCATTTGTCATACTGTTCAATGTGATAGCTATATTTGTTGCGTTGCGTACAAATAATGACATCAAGGAATTTGAAGAACTCAAGGCCTGCTGCACTGAGACGACAACAGGAAAGATTACCGATGTCAAAGAAAGCTGGAGGCTCACACCCTCAAAGATCAGAAGAAAATACTATATCTACTATAATTATTATTCCTATACTGTTGGAGATAAGACCTACGAGGGTGATTCGGTAACTCTTAAAGATACACGAGATACATTGGGCGATCCGATAGAGGTACATTACGATCCCTATGAGCCGGGTGTAAATTATACTTATATGGATAAACCCACAAGGGATCACGGTGATGTGGCCGAGAAGATCGGTCTATGCACATTGGGTATAATTATAGGAATATTGCTGATATGTTGGGCAGGAGGCTTATTGAAAATATTCGTCCGCAAGGATGAGCCGCAGCTTCTTGAGGAATATGAAGAAGTAATATCAGAAGATAATACAGATGACAGCGATGTCTGACAGGAAGGTGGTATACTATGACTCGTGAGGGAAAAAGATTAGCTCTTTTATCAATATGGGGTCTGGTGATCTTCTTCGGATTTGCCATTTGTATCTATGCTTCATCGGAAGCGTACAGTCTCAGAAAGTATAACAAATTAAAAAAAGAGTGCTCAGAATCTATGGAGGCTGTTATCACCGGTAACGAACTTGAGCAGAGACGTGATATTAACTGGTTCATCGGAGACAAGAAATACTACGTTTTCAATGTGACATATACCTATACTGTCAACGGTCAGGACTACAGGGGCTCAATATTGCTCAACAGGAAAAAGCACCATTCTCCGCCGGAAGGTACGATCAAGGTTTACTACGATCCGGATTCTTCGGACATCCATTATACTCCTTATTATAAAATAGATAATGGTGCTTTTGATATATTTATTATGAGACTGTTCGGACTAATGCTTATTGCCGGCGGAGGATTCATGATGTTCTGGACATATAAATGGGCACAAAAACGCTGGTGGGACAGTGAAGAGGAAGCTGAGGGGAATGAACCCGGAGAGGAGTTCGGAGCGCTTCAGGAAGAAAATAAGGAAGAGGAAGACAGCATATGAGCGGATACAGTGCATTTGCACGATATTATGACCAGCTTACGGCAAATATCGACTACAAAAAGCGTGGAGAATACTTCCATAGCATAATACAGAAATTCAAGACCACAAAGGAAAATATCCTTCTTGACCTTGCCTGCGGTACGGGAAGTATCTCGGAGGTCATGGCAGGACTGGGATACGATGTTATCGGAGTTGACAATTCTGATGAGATGCTGGGCATGGCCATCGAAAAGAAATTCGACAGCGGTCTGAACATCCAGTATCTCTGTCAGGATATGAGAAAGCTGGATATGTTCGGCACTATCGATATTACCATATGTGCCCTTGACAGCATAAATCATCTTGCGGGGCTGAACGATGTCAGGAAGGTGTTCGAGAATGTGGCTTTCTTCTCGGAGCTGGGGGGGCTGTTCATCTTCGATGTGAATACACTCTATAAGCACAGGAAGATACTGGCTGACAACACATTCACCTATGAGACGGACGATGTTTACTGCGTCTGGGAGAATACCCTTAACAGGGATACTGACGAGGTGAAGATGAACCTGGAATTCTTTGAGCGTGAGGAGAATGGGCTTTGGTACAGGAGCTCGGACAGCTTCAGCGAAAAGGCTTACAGTGAAAAGGATATCGAGGAACTTCTTACTCAGAGCGGATTTGAGCTTCTCGGAAAGTACGGCGATGATACATATGAGCCTCCGACAGAGACCTGTCAGAGGATAGTATATGCTGCAAGGTGTATAAGAAACGGACAGACAATATAAAAATGCCGGACGCCCGGCATTGGCTCGAAAGATCAATCATAATACCTGAAAGGATGATAAATAATGGGAAAATTATACAGAGCGATCTCTGCTGACGGTTCAGCATTTGCAGAGGTGCTTGACGCTAAGGATATAGTTTCGGAGATAGAGAGGATCCACAAGACCTCTGCGGTAATAACTGCCGGTCTTGGAAGGCTTTCCATAGCCGCTTCACTTATGGGATATATGCTCAAGGGCGAGGAAGACAGCATTACTCTCCGTGTAGACGGCGGCGGCCCTTCCGGACTGCTGACAGCTGTTGCAGACAGCAGGGGAAATGTGAAGAGCTGTGTCGCTAATCCTGTGGTTGAGATACCGCTCAACGCTCAGGGCAAGCTGGATGTAGGCGGAGCAGTCGGCTCCGACGGAACTCTGTCCGTTGTCAAGGATCTTGGCCTGAAGGAGCCTTATGTGGGAGTTATTCCGCTGGTATCCGGAGAAATCGCTGAGGATATCGCAAGCTACTATGCTACCAGCGAGCAGATACCAACTGTTTGCAGCCTTGGGGTCCTGGTGAATCCCGACCTGACAGTAAGATCTGCCGGAGGCTTCCTTGTACAGCTCCTTCCCTTTGCAGATGAGAAGTGCATAGACATAATCGAGAGGAATATCACCGGTATGAAGCCTATATCCGCAATGCTGGACGAGGGCGTTACTCCCGAGGAGATCGCAGGAATGCTTCTGAAGGATCTTGATCCCAATGAGCTTGATACCGCTTCTCCGACCTATAAGTGCGATTGCAGCCGTCGAAGGACTGAGCGGATCCTCATAAGCGTGGGCAAGGAGGAACTTCAGTCGCTGGTGGATGAGGGCATAGCCACATCGGTGTGCTGTGATTTCTGCGGCGAGAAATACATTTTCACTCCTGATGATATCAAAAAGCTTATTGAGGAAGCAGAGTGACTATGTACGAGAATAAAACAGAGGAAATTCCGGTAAAGGCAGTTCTTGCCAGCGTTGATACCGGAGAATTTGACGCAGAGGCATCTATAAAGGAGCTGGAGGAACTTGCAGCTACTGCCGGAGCAGAAGTGGTGGGAACTGTAATACAGCGCAAGGCTGCATTTGATCCTGCTACCTGTATGGGAGCAGGACGGCTTGAGGAGCTCCACGAGCAGCTTGAGCCCCTCGGGGCAGAGCTGGTCATATTCGACCACGAGCTTACAGGTATACAGGTGCGGAATATCGAGGATATCCTGGACGTAAGGATAATCGACAGAACAACGCTCATACTGGATATATTCGCACAGAGAGCACGCACAAAAGAGGGTAAGTTGCAGGTCGAGTTGGCACAGCAGAAATATCGTCTGCCAAGACTGACCGGAATGGGTACTGCCCTTTCAAGACTTGGCGGAGGTATCGGCACAAGGGGCCCGGGTGAAACAAAGCTGGAAACGGATAAGCGGCATATCCGTAGAAGGATATCCGCACTTGAGGATGAGCTGGAGGAACTGAAAAAGCACCGTGATTTCTCACGCTCACGACGTAAAAAGGACGGAGTGCTCTGTGTGGCTATAGTTGGCTATACCAATGTGGGAAAGTCAACGCTGCTCAATGCACTGACTGACGCCGGTGTGCTTGCGGAGAATAAGCTTTTTGCTACTCTGGATACGACTTCACGTTCGATAGAACTCCCTGATGGCAGAAGCGCCCTTCTTATAGATACTGTCGGCCTGATAAGCAGGCTGCCCCACGATCTTGTTGAGGCGTTCAAGTCCACTTTGGAGGAGGCTGCTGCTGCTGACCTGATACTGAACGTGCAGGATATATCCTCTCCGGAAAGAGAGAAGCAGGCTGCGGTTACGGAAAAGCTGCTGGAGGAGCTTGGCTGCGGTGGGATACCAAGGCTGAATGTTATGAACAAGGCGGATATTGCTCCGGAGAGGGACATGATATTCGAGGACAGCCATACCGTGCTGATAAGTGCAAAGGAACAGTCGGGCATTGACAGGCTTCTTGAGCGGATAACACAGCTCCTTCCGGAGACTGCAAGGCGTATGCAGCTCATGGTGCCGTATGATAAAACAGCGCTGATAAGCCGTATCCGTGAGGAAGGAAAGGTGTTTTCCGAGGAGTATACCGCTGAGGGAACACAGATCGATGCTCTGGTGGATATAAAGCTTGTAAAGGAAGCGGAAAAATATCTGGCAGGAGAAGCTGAAAAATAAATAAAAAACTGCATTCTGATTCATAATCTGTTAATATAAGGATCCGTATTGTTAATAAAAGGACAGCGTAGGCTGTCCTTTCTTCATTTGTGAACAATCAAAAAATGCGCTTTAAATATAACATATCGTAAAATAGAAGCCAAAAAATATTACAAGTATACTTTTTTAGGGTGCTAAATTTGGCTATATATGGTGGTTTCAGAAGCTTTTTAAATAGTGACCAAAAAATAATGAGTAACGCGTGAAAATTTAGCAAAAAATGACTGACCGTATTTTTTGTTAGCAACAAATGACTTGAATTGTTCACGAAAATGTAATAAAATAATTACAGAAGCTGCGAGGGAGAAGGGGATTCCGGAGCGAAAAGAACGCACGGTGTCTTCTTGCAGCAAATGGTGCCGGGTGACCCGGCAGTACGTTATATCATTATTAACTATTATGAAAGTGAGGAATGACGCACATGGAAAAGAGCAACATGAAAAAGCTCGTTAGTGGCGTGGTTACAGGTCTTATGTGCTTATCTGCTATTCCTGTTATTCCAGCAGCGCCGGAAATGCAGGCACACGCTTTACAGCAGCAGTGGCAGAAAGATGGCTACGATTATAAGATGTGGAGTGAGTATAATGACAGCGTTAGCATGACTCCTGGTTCAAACGGAACATTCTCATGCAGCTGGAATAATTCTCATAACTGTCTCTTCCGTGCAGGTAAGAAGTGGAGCAATTCTCCTAAGTGGAGCACACTTAACGGAATAGCTGTTTCTTATGATGTTGACTACAGGCCTAACGGAAATTCATATCTTTGTATTTATGGTTGGACAAGGAACCCTCTGGTTGAGTACTACATCGTAGACTCGTATGGTACCTGGAGACCACCCGGAGAGGGCCCGAGCATGAGAAAGGTCGGCAACGTTACTGTTGACGGCGCTTCTTATGAAGTATATTCAGGAACACACGATGGTCCTTCTATCGATCAGGGCGTTACACACTTCAATCAGTACTGGAGTGTTCGTGACGGTGGCAAGAAGAGATCAAGCGGTACTATCCACGTTGATCAGCACTTCAAGGCTTGGGAACAGTACAACATGACAATGGGCGGTATGTACGAGGTTGCTCTTAACGTTGAAGGCTGGGAGAGCTCAGGACAGGCTACTGTTAAGCTGAATAAGCTCACTCTCGGCGGCGGTGAAGAAGATATCAATCCCGGCACTGATGACGAGCCGAAGGAGCCAAAGGCTGCTACAAACGGCAAGTACTTTGAGAGCGGCTTCGAGTCAGGCAAGGACAGCTGGGGCGGCAGAGGCGATGCTACTGTTACTCAGGACAGCAAGAACTACTACTCAGGCAGCAAGTCACTCTTCGTAAGCGGCAGAACAGATAACTGGCACGGTGCTGCTATCACTCTTGATCCTGATTATTTCGTACCAGGCTACACATACAGCCTTAGCACAGCAGTTCTTCAGAAGAGCGGCAGCCCTGTAGACATTAAGTTTACATTACAGCAGGGCAGCGGTGACTCAGCAGAGTACCATGAGGTAGCTACTGAGAAGGCTAAGAGCGGCGAGTGGACAAAGATAGAGAATACTTCATTCACTATCCCAAGCGGAAGCTCAGAGCTGGTTCTCTATGTTGAAGCTCCAGAGAGCCTTACAGATTTCTATATCGACGATGTACTCGCAGCAGTAAAGGGCACAAAGTCCTCTGTTACAACAGGCGGCGGTACAGTTGATTCTTCAAACAACAATAATAACAACAATAATAACAATAACAATAACAACAATAATAACAACAACAGCGATCCTGTTGATACATCTGATGCAAGACTTTTCCAGGTATTCTCCAAGTACTTCAGATTCGGTACTGCTGTTTCTACTAATGAAGTAAATCAGCATGGTGACTTTATCCTTAAGCACTTCAATAGTATCACTCCTGAGAATGAGCTGAAGCCTGATCAGATTCTGGATAAGAGCGCAAGTGCTTCAAAGGGTAACAACGTAAGCCCACAGGCAACACTTCCATATGGCGCCAAGACAATTCTTGACTTTGCTAACAAGAACGGCCTTGCTGTAAGAGGTCATACTCTTATCTGGCACAGCCAGACACCTACAGAGATGTTCAGACAGAACTTCTCATCCAGTGGACAGTTCGTATCCAAGGATATAATGGATCAGCGTATCAATAACTGGGTAAAGAATGTTTTTGCAATGCTCAAGGAGAAATATCCGAACCTTAATCTCTATGCTTATGACGTTGCAAATGAGTGCTTTGCTGACGGTAATCCCGGCGGTCTCAGACAGGCTGGTGAGAATGGTGGCGCTGGTCAGTCACCTTGGAACCTTATCTATGGCGATGACAGCTACCTCGAGACAGCATTTACAGCTGCAAGAGAGTATGCTCCTAAGGGATGCAAGCTCTACTACAACGACTACAACGAGTATGAGAATCCTAAGATGACTAACATCTACAACCTCGTTAAGAAGCTCTACGCTAAGGGCATCCTCGATGGTGTAGGTATGCAGTCACACCTTGATACAGGCTATCCTTCAACTTCAATGTATGCAGCTGCACTTGATAAGTACGCTTCAATTGGCTGTGACATTCAGGTTACAGAGCTTGACGTTACATGTAGTGACACAAATACACAGGGTAACTACTATGAGAGCATAGTTAAGTCTATAAGAGACTGTGATTCAGTTTCATCACTCACCGTTTGGGGTACAAACGATGGTATGAGCTGGAGAGGCAGCCAGAATCCGCTCCTCTTCGACAGAAGCTACAATGCTAAGCCTGCTTTCGATAAGATCGTAGGACTCGTTCCTAAGTCTGATTGGGGCACAGGTTATACTGGCGATGAAGTTAAGAGCGATATCAAGGATCCCGATCCTGATCCGGAACTTAAGGTTACTAAGTACGGTGACGCTGACGTTGACGGATCCGTTAAGATGAATGATGCAGTTCTCGTAATGCAGGCTATCTCAAATGCTGATAAGTATGGCGAGGACGGCTCAGAAAGCACAAAGATAACTGCACAGGGCGCACTCAATGCTGATGTTTACGAAGCAGGCGAAGGTCTTACACCTAAGGATGCACTTTCTATCCAGAAGTTCCTCTTAGGCTCCGTAACACTTCCTGAGAGCGTTTCAAAAAAAAAAGTAACTGATACTACAACAACTACAGCCCCTAAGACAGTTGTTACAACAACTACTCAGGCTATCAATACAGACGGCTTCTTCAATGCCTCATTTGAGTCAGGCAGCAAGGACGGCTGGTCCGGCAGAGGCGATGCAAGCATAGCTAACGATACTGCAAGCTACTATGACGGCAAGAGCTCTCTTAAGGTTTCCAACAGAGCAGATTACTGGAACGGAGTCGCTATAAACCTTGACAGTTCAACATTCAAGGCTGGCAATACATATAGCTTCAGCGCAGCAGTAATGCAGCCTACAAAGACTGAGCTTAACATCAAGATGACTCTTCAGTACAATGACGGTACAGAAGAGAAGTATTCAGAAGTTGCTACTGTATCTGCAGCTGGTCAGAAGTGGACAAAGCTTGAGAACACAGCTTATAAGATTCCTTCAGGTGCAAGTGATCTGGTACTCTATATAGAGATCCCTGAGTCTTATACAGACTTCTATGTAGATGCTATATCTGCAAACAAGGAAGGAACAAAGGCTAATATCACTACCGGCGGCGGTACAGTTGCTGAGTTCAAGGAAGAGGATATCGTAGTTCCTACTGGTGATTTCCCGGATCCTAGCAAGCCGATGATCGCTATCAGTTTCGATGACGGCTGCTCACCTGCAAACAACAAGAGGATCGTAGATGCTCTCACAAAGGAGGGCTTCCATGCTACATTCTTCTATGTAAGCAACTGGTCACAGGGCGCTGAAAATCAGGCTGAGATCAAGTACGCTTACAGCAAGGGTATGGAGATCGCAAACCACACGGTTTCTCATCCTTACCTCGGTCAGAAGAGTTCTTCTGAGGTTCGTCAGGAAGCT
>JAAYBK010000201.1 GCA_012718885.1 Ruminococcus sp.
CATCCTTGTCATTCGGGAAATCCTCAAGGAGCTCATTGATATCGTCAAGTGCATATCCGGCATCATTCCACTTAGCGTAGTCGTCCTCGATATCTTTGATACGTGCAGTCTTCTCATTCTCCTTGATCTCCTTGATCTTATCCTCGATCTTCTGCTTGTCCTTGACTTTGTCCTTAGCGCTTTCAAGCTTGTCTATAGCTGAATCGTACCAACCGCTTGCTACATAGTCGTCAACATCCTTGAAGAGCTGCTCCTCATACTTTTCGTCACATTCAGCAAGCTTCTTCTGAGCTTCCTCGTAGTGAGGAGTATCCTTTGCTACCTTCTCATAGTATTCTTTAGCGTCTGAGTAGTAACCGCTGTTGAAGTAATATTCACCATTGTTGAAGTTGGACTCGGAATCCTCGATCTCATCGATCTGCTTCTTGAGTTCTTTTATATATGTTCTGCCCTCTTCGCCAGCAAGGTTGCCGAGGATCTTGAGCTTGGCGATAGTCTCGCTGGAGGTAGCTTCACCCTTCTTGTATGCTTCCATTACGATGTCAGCCTGTTCCTTGATCTCGTCAGTATAATCGTCACGGTCAACATCGTGCTCCTTCATGTAATCAGCAGCTTCCTGATACTCACCATTTGTGAGATACTTCTTGAATCTGTCAGTTTTCTCCTTCTTTCCACAAGCGGAAACAGACATAAGAGCTGCCAGCAGAAGTGCTGTGATCACCTTTTTATTTTTCATAACTCATAAACCTCCTGAACAATTTTTGACCAGAAAAGCACTATTTCGCAATATTTGGTCAATCGAATAAACGTTAAAAAGATATTCTTATGTAAAATTATATCATATTTAATCAGCCATGTCAATTAAGGCTCAGAAAACAAGGCTTAAAGAAGAGGAAATACGTCAAAACGCACAATCAGGAGAATGTTTTATTGTGTGATATGACAAGTGATAGTGTAGTATATATCATATTTATTATGATCTGGTTCCCTATATTATGAGAAAAAGTGTTTCAGAAGGTAAAAGGAGATTATTCTTGACATATTTTATGTGGGGTGATATACTGAGATTGCAGTAATTGAAACGAGGTGCTTTTATGAAAAGAACTGATTATATAAGCTGGGATGAATACTTCATGGGTATTGCCATGCTTTCCGCACAGCGCAGCAAGGACAGCTCCACACAAGTGGGGGCCTGTATAGTAAACGGTGAGAACAAGATAGTCTCAGTAGGATATAACGGTATGCCTACAGGCTGCCTTGACGATGAGATGCCTTGGGAGCGGGAGGGGGATACCTCCCTTGATACAAAATACCCTTTTGTATGCCATGCAGAGCTGAATGCTATCCTCAACAGCAATATAGGCAATCTTTCCGGCTGTACGGTTTATGTAACGCTTTTTCCCTGCAATGAATGTGCAAAGGCGATAATACAGTCCGGAATAAAGCGTGTGGTATACTATGATAATAAATATGCGGATACCGAAAGTGTAAAAGCATCGTGTATGCTGTTCGGAAAATGCGGAGTGGAGTTCGACCGATATGAGCCCTCGGGCAAGGACATGATCCTGTCACTGTGATAAATGGGAGGTATCTGTTTTGTCTTCAAAAAAAGAGTATCTGGAATATGTGCTTGAACAGCTATCCGGCCTTGAAGATATTTCCAGCAGGGCGATGATGGGGGAGTACATTATTTATTATAAGGGACGTATCGTAGGCGGTATCTATGATGACCGCTTCCTTGTCAAGCCTACAAGGTCGGCAAAGGAAATGATGCCGGATGCAGCCTATGAGCTGCCATATGAAGGTGCAAAGGAAATGCTGCTGGTGGATGATATAGATAACAGGGAATTTCTTGAGAGGCTTCTTACGGCAATGGTGGAGGAGCTTCCGGCA
>JAAYBK010000202.1 GCA_012718885.1 Ruminococcus sp.
CCTCTGATACAGCGTCCTTCAGGGTAGCGGTACCGCTTGTTACTGGAATGACTTCAGCGCCGAGAAGTCTCATTCGGTAAACGTTGAGAGCCTGCCTCTCAGTATCCTCCTTGCCCATGAAGACCACGCACTCCATACCTAGGAGAGCGGCGGCAGTAGCAGTTGCAACGCCGTGCTGACCTGCGCCGGTTTCAGCGATAAGGCGTGTTTTTCCCATTTTCTTGGCAAGGAGAGCCTGACCAAGTACATTGTTGATCTTATGCGAGCCTGTGTGGTTGAGATCCTCACGCTTGAGGTAGATCTTTGCTCCGCCCAGGTCCTTTGTCATTTTATCCGCATAATAAAGAAGTGAGGGGCGGCCTGCGTAGTTGTTGAGCAGGTCTGTGAGCTCACGATTGAATTCGGGATCGTTCTTATAGAAGTTGTAGGCTTTTTCAAGCTCTATAACAGCGTTCATCAGTGTTTCGGGGATATACTGTCCGCCGTGAACACCGAAACGGCCTTTGGATTCTGACATATTATTCATCCTTTCGTCTGATCGCATCAATGAATGCCTGCATTTTATTATACACCTTTTGTCCGTTTATTTCAAGTGCCGAGCTTGCATCAACTGCATATGGGGCAGCTTTTTTTACGGCTTCTCCTACATTCTCAGGAGTAAGGCCGCCTGCAAGGAAGAAGCTGCGGTCTATATCCTTGATGAGAGAATGGTCGAATACCTCTCCGGAACCGCTTCCTGAATCGAGAAGGACATAATCCCCGGCAGAGTTGTTTGCCCTTCTGACATCCTCACAGCAGGCTATTTTAAATGCCTGTATTATTGGAGCGGATGTCAGTTCACGGAGCCTTTTAATATATTCGTTGTCCTCATGTCCATGGAGCTGAACAACATCTATAATACCCCGGCTAACATATTCTGCAATAGTTTCCGGAACTTCATCAACGAATACTCCGACAGGTATTATTTCAGGGCTTAGTTTTTTCCTGAGCTCCAGGGCTTCCTCCGGTGAGACATAGCGCTTGCTTGATCTTGCGAAGACAAAGCCTATGTAGTCCGGCAAAAGCTGATTAGCATATTCGATATCGGCCTCACGTCTCAGGCCGCAGAGCTTTATTTTAGTCATTTCCGCCTCTTAGCTCCGCCAGCTTTGCAGCCTTATCCGGAGCCTTCATAAGCGCCTCGCCTATGAGGACAGCGTCTGCTCTTGCCTCAAGGAGAGCTTCGATATCGCTGTGATCCTTAACACCGCTTTCGGAGACGAATATCACATTATCCGGTATCAGCTCACGTATGCGGAGGCTGTTTCCGGTATCAACAGAGAAGTCCTTGAGATTTCGGTTGTTCACTCCGATTATACGTGCGCCTGCACGGACAGCCGTTTCCGCTTCTTCTGCGTCATGTGCTTCGACCAGCGCAGATATCCCAAGTTCGTCACAGATTCCGATATATTCACGGATAGTCTCCTCCGGGAGTATGGAGCATATCAGGAGCACTGCCTTTGCGCCAAGCAGCTTTGCCTCGTAGATCATGTAATCGTCCACAGTGAAGTCCTTGCGGAGACAAGGGATAGATATCTCAGCAGCTATCCTGCGGAGATACTCATCGCTTCCAAGGAACCACTTAGGCTCTGTGAGCACGGAGATACAGTCCGCACCGGCTTTTTCGTAGTCCTTAGCAATTTCAAGGTATGGGAAGACCTCTGCGATAATACCCTTTGAAGGAGAGGCCTTCTTGCACTCGCATATAAATGAGATACCGTCTTTTGCCAGAGCCTTTTCAAACTCAAAATCGCCCTTCGGCATTGCCAGTGCTTCACGTTTTACGTCCTCGTATGGGCGTAGCTTCTTTGATTCCGCCACACGTTTTCTTGCGTAATCAGCAAGCTGATCCAGAATATTCATATCTCACCTCATGCGTTTGATCCGGCAATGAAAGCTTCCATGGCAGCAAGAGCCTTGCCGTTGTCGATAAGCTCTTCAGCCAGCTTTATACCCTCTGCTATTGAATCAGCCTTTCCGCCGATATATATAGCAGCTCCGGCATTGAGGAGAACAGCATTGCGCTTGTGACCCTTTATCTCGCCGGCCAGTATTCCACGGGTGATATCGGCGTTTTCCTGAGGAGTTCCGCCGAGGAGATCATCCTTAGTGCAGCGTTCAAAGCCGAACTGTTCAGGAGTGATCTCATAATTCTTCATCCAGCCGTTCTTGTATTCGCATACCGCAGTAGGAGCGCTGAGTGAGATCTCGTCCAGCTTATCTGTGCCGTATACTACCATGCCGCTCTTTGATCCAAGCTTCATAAGTACCTCTGCAACAGGTTCAAGGAGAACGCTGTCATAAACGCCAAGGAGGTGATGCTGCGGGCAGGCTGGATTTGTGAGAGGGCCGAGGATGTTGAATACAGTACGGAATCCAAGCTCCTTTCTTATAGGGCCAACGTACTTCATTGAAGTATGGTATTTCTGTGCGAAGAAGAAGCAGAAGCCTGAATCCTCAAGGAGCTTTCTGCACTGTTCAGGTTCAAGACTGATATTTGCGCCGAGAGCTTCAAGGCAGTCTGCTGTTCCGGAGAGGGAGGAAGCGGCTCTGTTGCCGTGCTTTGCCACCTTGATGCCGGATGCTGCGATAATAAAAGCGGATGTTGTGGAGATATTGAAGCTGTGGGCGTTATCGCCGCCTGTGCCTACTATTTCCAGCAGATCCATATCGTTCTCGAACTTTGTAGCAGCGTCACGCATAGCTGCTGCACAGCCTGTTATCTCGTCTATTGTTTCAGCTTTAGTGCTCTTTGTGGAGAGTGCTGAGAGAAAAGCTGCGTTCTGTGTGGGAGTGGTCTTTCCGGCCATTATTTCTGATATTACCTCATATGCCTCATCGTATGTCAGATCCTGCTTGTCAACTATCTTTGCGATTGCTTCCTTGATCATAATAATTACCTCCGTAATAATAGTGTTTACAGGTCATTTTGAACTGTTGAATTCCTTCATTTCCAGTTCTATTAAACCTGATATCATATTCCTGTATACTGTTTCCGTGATATCCGGCGAAACTCCGTATTGTTCAGCCTTTTCACGGACTTTTTTTATTACCGCTTCAACTCTGTAAGAATCTTTTACGCTTGCCGTATCTCTTTTGAATGAAGCAGCCTGCTTAACAAATTCTGTTCGTTCTGCAATAAGTCTTATTATGCTGTCATCTATCCTGTCAATATTTTCTCTGACCTCTTCAAGTGAGCTGCATTTCATTTTTTTCCTTATCCGGAGCATTTTGTCAGCTCCTCTCTGAAATTCATAATCTGTTTTCAGAATTTCTGTTTTGTAATCAGCGCTGAAATATTTTATGACCTCTTCTGTAAGTTCAGACGAATTGCTGTCAAGATCACACAGTGGGAATATCCTGATCTCTTTGCAGGCTCTCAGCATTTCGCTTATGGCTGCAATATGGAAATCAAGACCAAGGGAAGTGTACATCAGCAGAAAATGCGAGCTCAGTCCTATATCAAATGCTCCGTCATCACATGGAAGCCTATCCGGCAGACTGTGGCAGATATATCTGCCCTCTTCCTTTCCTTTTTCATAATCTTCAAGGAACATATCCATTGCTGACATACGGATGTATTCAAGTTCCTGTATACTATTTATCCTACACCATACATAATTCCCAGCGTTTTCTTCCATCTGGGATATGATAGTATCCCTGACCTCATTTATGCGTTCTCTCAGCTGCTCCTTTGAGAAACAATATATGGGATCAAATGAGGTAACATCAGCATTCCTCTCTGAAGCCTGAACGTTGAAGCTGGCAGGTCCGTCACCGAAACCGGCGATCTTCTTTCTCATATCGCTGTAGCTGAGCAGGAACAATTTTCTGTATTCTTCTATATTCCTTCCCCATGGAACAACGCTTTTCAATAAAAGTCCCATAACATCAGAGATCAATGAAATTCTTCAGCATTATCTTTCCGTCGGGAGTCATTATGGATTCCGGGTGGAACTGTACGCCGAAAATTGGATATTCCTTATGCTGGACTGCCATTACTTCTCCGTCATCTGCAACAGCAGTGACTTCAAGGCAGTCAGGAAGAGTTGAAGCGTCAGCGGCAAGTGAATGGTATCTTGCTATCGGAGCGCCCTCATCTATGTCCTTGAATATGGGGCTGTTTCCCATAAAGCTTATGACTGACTGCTTGCCGTGCATGAGCTTTTTGGCATAGGTTACTGTTGCGCCGTAAGCTGCACATATAGCCTGATGACCGAGGCACACGCCAAGGGTGGGGATCTTACGGCAGACCGTAGCTGCTGCCTCAACGATCACACCTGCGTCCTCAGGTCGTCCCGGACCGGGGGAAAGGATTATCTTATCCGGAGTCAGCTTTTCGATCTCGCTGACGGTCATCTCATCGTTTCTGATGACCTTTATATCGGGGGATATCTCTCCTATGAGCTGATACAGGTTATAGGAGAAGCTGTCGTAATTATCTATAAGAAGGATCATACATCTGCCTCCTCTGCAAGTTTAAGTGCGTTGATGACTGCTGCTGCCTTGTTGAGGCATTCCTGGTGTTCCTTTTCCGGAACTGAATCTGCAACGATACCGGCGCCGCTTCTTACGAAGACCTTGCCGTTTTTCTTGTATGCGATACGGATAGCGATGCAGGTATCAAGGTTGCCTGTGAAGTCGATGTATCCGATAGCGCCGCCGTAAATTCCACGCTTATTGTTTTCAAGCTCTGCTATGAGCTGGCAGGCTCTTATCTTAGGAGCGCCGGAGAGGGTTCCTGCCGGGAGGACAGCGCTTACTGCGTCCAGACCGTCAAATTCGTCCCTTATCTCTCCACGGACAGTTGAGCCGATGTGCATAACGTGGGAGTAGCGCTCGATACTGTGGAGCTTTTCAACCTGTACTGAACCGAATTTGCTTATCTTTCCGAGATCATTTCTGCCGAGGTCGACCAGCATATTATGCTCGGCAAGCTCTTTTTCATCTGCAAGGAGACCTGCTTCAAGCTCCTTGTCTTCCTTCTCAGTCTTTCCTCTCGGGCGGGTGCCAGCAAGGGGGAAAGTATGGAGGACGCCGTTTTCCAACTTAACCAGCGTTTCCGGAGAAGCTCCTGCGATCTCAACATCTGTGCCGGAGAAATAGAACATATATGGCGAAGGATTTATAGTGCGGAGAACTCTGTATGTGTTCAGCAGGCTGCCTTCAAATCCTGCGCTGAGCCTGTTTGAAAGAACTATCTGGAAGATATCTCCCTCATGTATGTGATGCTTAGCCTTTTCCACCATATTGCAGTACTGCTCTTTATCGAAAAGGGGAGTGACTTCAGTAGTGAGGCGGCCTGCAGGTTCACGCTTTCTTTCACCGTTCCTGAGCAACTCAGCCATCTGCTGGAGCTCCATTTTTGCTTTGTTGTAGCCTGTTTCCGGATCATCCAGCTTCATATTAGCGATGAGGATTATCTTCTGGCGGAAGTTGTCGAATGCGATGACCTTATCAAAAAGCATCAGGTCAACGTCCTTGAAGTTCTCGCTGTCCTCAGTATCGATGCGGAGAGTCTTTTCCGAATAGGAGAGAAAATCGTATGAGAAATAGCCTACCAGTCCTCCGGTAAATGAAGGAAGATAGTCGAATTTAGGACTTCTGTAATTTGAAAGGATCTGTCTTATCTGAGTGCTCGGATCATCAGTTGTCATTTTTACGTCGCCGATAGTAAGGTCGCTTCCGGCGGCAGTGATCTGTGTTTTTGGATCATAGCCGAGGAAGGTATAGCGTCCCCATTTTTCCTTTTCGGCCACAGATTCAAGCATATAGCAGTGTGTGGAAACATTTTTGAGCGTCATGATCGCTTCTATCGGCGTGCAGATATCAGACAATATCTCACAGCTAACCGGGAGGATGTCATATTCTCCGCTTTCAGCGATCTCCTTAACTTTGTCAAATTCTGGTAAAAACTTCATAAAAAGCACCTCCGGTATCTGTCAGGCAATAAAAAAGTCCTTGACAGATACAAAATATCTGTCAAGGACGAATAATACTATCCGTGGTACCACCTTGCTTCACGGCAATTCACCGTGCACTCTGAGGATACTAACATATCCCTGATGTTTAACGCACATCGTTACGTTGCAGAATACTCTGGAAAGGAAACACAGCTAAAAACGTTTACTTACCATTTGACTGCACCCTCGGAGGTCCATTTGATGACTTGTTTTTCGCCTGACTCTCAGCACCGCAGGCTCTCTGTGGAAGCATTATCACCTTTATCTCCTCGTCAACGGTTTAACTTGACTGTGATTATAACACAGATAAAAGAATTTGTCAATACCTGTGAGATAAATTAAATAAAAAACTTATATATCGCTGTTATTTCTTCAGCAGCAGGGCAACTGCATGGGCGGACATTCCCAGCTTCTCTCCGGTAAAGCCAAGGTGCTCCTCAGTTGTAGCTTTTACGCTTATCTGTGAGATGTCAACACCGCAGACATTTGCGATATTCTCACGCATTTTTATTATATGCGGGGCCAGCTTAGGAGCCTGAGCGATTATAGTAGCATCGATATTTCCAATGGCATAGCCCTGCTCATCGATACGGCGGCATACCTCCTTCATCAGCTTCATGCTGTCAGCACCCTTGAAGCTGTCGTCGTTATCCGGGAAGAGGTGACCGATATCACAGAGAGCAAGAGCTCCCAGCATAGCATCCATTATAGCGTGAGCGAGGACATCTGCGTCTGAATGACCGAGAAGTCCGGTATTATGGGGAATATCAACTCCGCCGAGTATGAGTTTTCTCCCCTCGACCAGCTTGTGAACGTCGTAGCCGTGACCTATCCTGAACATGATCAATCCTCCTTTTTTCCGAGGAGGACCTCAGCGATAGCGATATCCTCCGGTGTTGTTATTTTTATGTTAGTGTAATCTCCGGTAGTCATTGCGACTTTTCCGCCGATAGCCTCAACAAGCTGACAGTCGTCAGTAAAATCGAGGCCGTGTTCGAGAGCGAAATCTATCCCCTCGAAGTAGAGCTTGCGCTTGAAGACCTGTGGCGTCTGGGTGTTGTAGAGAAACTTCCTTGGCGGAGTATCAGTGATAAGGCCGTCCTCAACGGTCTTTATGGTATCCTTTACCGGGACACCGAGGGTAGCACCGCCGAAGATCGAAGCGTCCTTTATGGCCTTTTCGATATGCTCCGGCTTTACAAGAGGCCTTGCGCCGTCGTGAATGGCAATGAGCTCAGTGTCCTTGCCTATGCATCGAACGCCGTTTATGACACTTTCCTGACGGGTAGCACCACCGGTTGTGCAGGCGATCAGCTTTGTTATGCCTGCGGCCTCAGCCTCAGCTTTTATTGCAGCGATATCGCTCTCACGGGCAACGATAACTATCTCTTTTATCTGTTCACAGCTCTGGAAGGCCTGCATAGTAACTCCTATGACGAGCCTGTCTCCCAGAGGAAGGAGTATCTTGTTTACGCCGCCCATTCTTGTGGAATTTCCAGCGCATACGATAACTGCTGATGTATTCATAATGTCAATCCCTTTCAGTCCGCACTTGGCAGTACAGGCACAGTGCGGATACGTATCTCAGGTAGTTTTCTGAGGGTATAGTAATAGTTGTAAAGACCGTCTTCGGTGGAGATATCATTTTCTCCGGTTGCCGGGGGAGCAAATATCCTGAGCAGCATATCGGTGCTTCCGGAGAGATGCTCCTCAAAGAAAGCCGGCATAAGGTCAACGAACTTTGTTTCTGGAGCCTTATAGAACCAGCGGCCGTTGAGCTCCATGATAAGGTTTGAGTCATCCTCAAAATAAAGCTCACAGAAGCAGGGATCCCCGTCAAAGTGTACCTGGATGCCGATACCCTCAGCGTCTTCGGAATTGCCCCAGCGCAGAGTGATCGGCAGTTCTGTTTCACCGTGCTGAGTCAGCGAGGGGAGAAAACGGCTGCTGTGGATGATCTTTTTATAGGTCTGCATTACAGGCTGCTCGATACCGATGTTCTTATTATTGGGATCCTCGGTCTCAAGGCCGAGTCTGCCGCGGTCACGGAATTGGTAGAATGTGAATCCGGAGAACCAGTCAGCATTATCCTCTTCCAGGATATCGCAGAACAGCCTTATCATACCTGCCTGCTCATATGGACCTGTAACATCGCCGTCAGCGTTGAGCTCAGACATTATCATAGGCTTGGCATTGCCGCCGTTGAGGTATTTGAAGCGTTCAAAGCTGAGCTTTGTAAGATTATAGGTATCCCTGACTGATAAACGGTTGAAGGAGTTCCCACCGTCATCTGCCACATCATAAGGCCAGCCCCAGTGCAGGGAAAGATATTTGTCTACCGACCATATATCTGCATCGATAACAGCCTGAGTGAATTCGTCTTCTTTCTCCATTCTTCCGGTCTCAGGGTGTTCGATGCCTCCTATACAGATAATATTCAGCACATTGGGAGCGTGCTTCTTGATTATCCGTGCTGCACGGCAGTAGAAATCGGCAACTTCCTGATAAGTGGCTCTTTTATTGAAGGAGAACCAGTTTCCGGTGGCCTCATGATTGATACGCAGGAACACACGCCCGAATGTTCTCAGATCATCGCCGATAGCGGCAAGGTGCTCGTCTGAGACATGGGGGTCGATAGTGATAGTGAGGGTAACGTCCTGACCGTGCCGTCTGACATCCCTCATTGAACGGAAGGGCTCTCCGGAGGTGTCTCCGCCGATGCCGCCTGTATACGGGAAGTAGTCATCATATGGGTAATCCCACTGAAATGTGATATTCTCACCGCTGACTGCCTCGGATATACGAGCCGGCCATTGTTCATCAAGAGGGTAGTAGCAGTACATAAGACTTATACTTCTGAGGGGACGGCCGAGTTTATGCAGGATGTAGTCCTGATCCACATATTCGCCTCGTTCACTGCCGTCACCAAGGTCTGCCGCACATACAGCTTTGCCCATTTTTATTTTATATATATTCATGTAGCAGCTCCTTTTTTGTAATAATAAGAAAACAAAACGCCGAAGTCGGCAAGCAATGGTAGTCCAGAGGGATGTTATTCCTCTGGCGGGGAGGTGTGTGAGGAGGGGCAGAGTCCCTCCTGAAAAGTAGTACAGCGAGCGAAGCAATGCTGTACGGCTGTTGCACAATTACTTGCCTCGGCTTCGACCGACGAGATCCCTTCCCCCTGATCCACCTGAAAAAAGACAATATAACTATATTATAATATACCAGCCGCAGCCTGTCAACTTCCATTTACGGTCACATTATCCCTCCTGTAGAGGTAGTATGTAACAAGCCGCTTATAATAGGGAAAATCAGCCTCTGCGATACAGGTGTATATAGGAAAGACTTCTTTTTTGCGTGTGTAGCTCCGGGTAACTATATAGTCCGGATCTCC
>JAAYBK010000203.1 GCA_012718885.1 Ruminococcus sp.
CACCGAAAACGGCTGTATGCTGGGCGATGATAAGCCCTTTGACTGCCGCATATGGCCCTACCGTATCATGGAGGTGGGCGGCCGCCGTGCCATAACCTTTGCGTCAATTTGCGATGAGTTATATGCAAGACCGCTCTCGCAGCTTGTAGGCTTTCTTAAAGATGGGCTGGCTGATAAGATATTCGCATATGCAGATCAGCACCCGGAGATCGTGAAGCCTTATTACGAGGGATATCCGGTACTGCTGTTTGAAAGAAAGCCGCTTGACTGAATGCCCCTGCTCTATTCAGCAATATGAGACTGCCCATAAGGGGAGTACTTATATAAAAGTATATGTCAGTTACTCGGGGAAAACCTTTCTGAGGAAAGGTTCTTCCCCAACCCCCTTTCCAAAGACTTTTAATCTTAATTTTCCCCTGATAGGGCGCATAGTAATAAAAAAATCCCATGTTATTAAACATGGGTTGCGCCCTATCAGGGGAAAATTTAAAACTGAAAGTTTTAGGAAATGAGTTTGAGGGTGACTCCCCGCAGTGCGGGGAGATGTCACGCAGTGACAGAGGGGACCGCCTCCGTCAGAGGAACCCTTTTTCAAAAGGGTTTCCCTCAATATCTAACGTATAACTTCTATATAAGTACTTCACTTATGGGCAGCCTCATTTTATCTTCGTATTGTATATCATCCATATAAGCTCGATGACGCCAAGGCCGATAAAGCAGAGCATTGTTCTCATTGAAGGCTTTTTCAGCTTGAATCTTGTGATAAAAGCAATGGCGATTATGAGGAGGGCTGTTCCGTACACCAGTGGGAAGCAGTCCATGCCGATATCCTTATGGAAGCTGTATATCACCGGAAGTATCAGTGCGACGCTCGTTACAGGAAGTCCCTCATATACCTTCCGCACATCATCAGTCTTCTGCTGTCGCTCCTCCTCGTTCACGTTGAAATAAGCAAGACGTATTATAGCGCAGAGCGGGAAGAGGATTAGTATCGGGATATCGCCGTAATCACGCATACCTATGGAATAGCCTATGACTGAGGGAAGAAGTCCGAAGCATATCGCATCACAAAGGGAATCGATCTGTATACCGAATTTTTTCTCGGATTCAGTACGGTTCTTTTTAGTGCGTGCGACCTTGCCGTCGAACATATCGCAAAGCCCTGACACCATAAGACATATTATAGCGTAATCGGGATGCGGAGGGTTGCCGTCAACTCCAAGTGCAAAGAACATACCAAGCACTGAGGAAATGAGGCTCATATATGTAAGTATAACAGTATAGCTATAGTAACCTATCATTATTTTGACCTCTGAGAATTTTGATTGAAATTAAGAGTATAAAATACATTATACCATAAAAATCTTAGAGTTTCAAGTGCTTTCGGGGTAATTCTTGCACATTATGAATCATTTCCGGTCTTTTTTCTTCTTCCTCTTGAAGATGTGACCTTTTTGGCGGCAGTTTTCTTTTTAGCAGTTTTTCCGGCAGCCTTTTTTCCGCTCTCACGGTTTATCCTGAGCTGCTCCTGACGAGCCTGCTTATCCTCAAGGCGCTTGTAGGCTTCATCGTAGAAGAACTCCTGTGAATTCAGTCTTTCGTCTGTAGCACGGCGAGCGACAGCGTGTACATAGGTGCCGTCACTGAGCATTATCCTTGCCTTGACATTGTCCCTCATAAGAGTGCGGAACATTTCACGGACACGCTTCTTCAGCTTCTCGTCCTCTATGGGTGCAGCCACCTCTACACGGCGTATGGTGTTTCTGCTCATATAGTCGGCAGAACCGATGTATATCTTCTGTGACTTGCCCTCCTCGCCGAATATGAAGATACGGCTGTGTTCAAGGAAGCGCCCCACAATGCTCCTTACAGATACATTGTCCGTAAATCCCGGCACTCCGGGGATAAGGCAGCAGATACCTCTTACTACCAGCTCCACCTTAACGCCTGCCTGAGAGGCTTCCACCATCTTGTCCATTATGACCTTGTCGCAGAGAGAGTTGACCTTTGCAGCAATATAGCCTTTTCCGCCGTTTTTGGCTATCTCTATCTGCTCATCCATCATGGCCAGTACCTGCGGTCTGAGAGCGAGAGGAGATACAAGCAGCTTTCTTGTCTGTTCAACCAGAGTGCCGTTCAGCAGAGCGTTGAATACTGCCTCTGCGTCAGCAGCGATATCCTTATCCGCAGTAAGCAGCATAAGGTCGGTATAAAGTGCGGAGGTCTTTTCATTGTAGTTGCCTGTACCGATCTGAGTAACATAGTCGAAGCCGCCGCCCTGAGCCTTTCTTGTGATGAGGAGCAGCTTTGAGTGCGCCTTGTAGTCCTTTGGACCGTATATCACCTTTACTCCGGCAGCCTGGAGCTGCTTTGACCATTCGATATTGTTTGCCTCATCGAACCTTGCTCTCAGCTCTATCATGACGAGGACTTCCTTGCCCTGCTCGGCGGCAGTGCAGAGAGCGTCTATTACCTGACTGTTTCTTGCAAGGCGATAGAGGGTTATCTTTATTGATGTGACCTTCGGATCAGAAGCGCTCTCCTGAAGGAGCCTTATGAACGAAAGGTTCATTGACTCAAAGGGATAGCTGAGAAGCAGATCTTTTGCCTTTATCTGGGCAAATACCGGCTTTGAATCCGAAAGAGCCGCAGGTTTTCTGGGCTGCCTCGGGACATAGTGAAGGCCGGGATCGCTGTCCAGCTCCTGTATCTCAAAGAGGTAGGACATATCCAGCGGTATATGGGAAGTGAACACTCTTGAGTATTTCAGCTTCAGCTTCCGGCAGATATATCCCAGAGCCTCACGGGAGAACTCATCGGATATCTCCAGCCTTACCGGCGCAAGCTTTGTGCGCTTCAATACCAGCTCTTCCATGCGGTCACGGAATTCAGCGCCCTTGCCAGATACCATGATATCAGCACTCCTTGTAACTCTTATCAGCGCACGGTCAAGCACTTTGTAGCTCTTAAACATCTGATGAGCGAAATGGAGCACTACCTCCTCTTCGAGTATAAAACGCTTGCCGTCCTTGCTGAGAGGGATAACACGCTCGCTCTGTTCGTGGCTTACAGGAACGATACCGATAGCGATATCCTTCTTTGAGCTGAGGCGCACTACTGCATATATCTCCTTATTTTTAAGGAACGGGAAAGGCAGGGCATCATTCACTACTATGCCTGAGATAAAGGGCTTCATCTCACGCTTGAAGTACAATTCCAGGAAGGAACGCTCCTCCTCAGTGGCTGTATCCATAGTAACGTGCTGAAAGCCGTGTACAGCAAGGGCGCTCATTGTCTGCCTGTAAGCGTTCTCCACATCCGGCTGCATCCTGCGAACAGCGGTGCAGACAGCGTCGAGCTGCTCGGCAGGAGTCATTCCGCTGCGGTTGTCCTTCTTGTTTTTTGAACTCTGTGCTGCCTCAGTTAGTGAACCGACACGTACCATGAAGAATTCGTCAAGATTGCTCTGATATATAGCAGAAAACGAAAGCCTTTCAAGGAGCGGAGTTTCCGGCGCAGTTGCCTCCTCAAGCACTCTTTTGTTGAATTTAAGCCATGAAAGCTCTCTGTTTTCAAGGTATTCCATAATTATCTCCGATCTGCCATAGGCATTTTTTATATATTTATTTGCTGTCAACAGCAGTTTATATACTATTATTATATATCTTTCTGAGTAATATGTCAAGCAATGGCAGCCATGATCGCACACATATATTTCCGCATTTTTTCACTTTTCAATACTCTTTTTCACATAAATGTACTGTATACTGTAATCATAGAAAGAGAAAAGATCCTGAAGGGAGATCATGGGGATCGATGAAAGGATGCGATCTTATGATGAATTATAGAGAAAAAGCATTAGCCGGTATTGTCGCATTGGCAATGGCGCTGACCACTGCTGCCGGATGCAGCGAGTATGAAGGTTCGTCTGAAAGGACTTCATCCTCTCGGACGGAGATCACAACAGCATCAAACGAAAAAAACCAGGAAAATACAAATACAAATGCAAAGGCAGAAACAGTCTCCTACTCTCAGTCAGATAAGGGAGTAATAGATACTGCCGACCTTTTCAGCAAGCGTGACCTGGAGCAGGAGGCGGATACATCCGATGCGGAAGCGCTGTCTCTCTCAGACGGGAAGACCATAGATATCACCGATGAGGGCGTGTACATTATCTCAGGCAGCGCTAAGAACTGCACTATCCGTGTGGAAGATGACAAAGAGGACAAGGTGCAGTTGGTGCTTGACGGAGCTGATATCGAAAATGAGGACTTTCCGGCGATATATGTGGTAAACGCAGATAAGTGCTTCATCACAACTGCGGACGGCAGTGAGAACAGCCTTACAGTGTCAGGCGAGTTCAGGGCTGACGGTGATACCAATACAGACGCTGTTATCTACTCAAAGGATGATATCGTACTGAACGGCCTCGGAAAGCTGAATATAACCTCCGGATACGGAAACGGCGTTTCATGCAAGGATGATATGAAGATAACCGGCGGCACTTATGAGACTGATACAGCAAAGGATGCCTTTGAAGCAAATGATTCCATAGCCATATGCGGCGGAAACTTCACTATAGAAACCGACAAGGACGCCTTCCACAGTGAAAACGATGAGGATGATACTGTGGGCTGGATATATATTTCTGACGGCGATTTCGCTGTGAACTCCGGAAGCGACGGCATACAGGGCACAACATATGTCCAGATAGACGGCGGCAGCTTCGATATAACCTCCTCAGAGGGCATTGAAGCAACATATGTGCAGATAAACGGCGGTACTATCAATATCTCCGCCAGCGACGACGGTATAAACGCTTCTGCAAAGAGCAGCGCCTGCGATATAGTTGTTGAATTCAATGGCGGTGAAACTACCATAACAATGGGCCCCGGGGATACGGACGGAGTAGACGCAAACGGCTCTATATATGTAAACGGCGGCACTATAAATGTTACCGCTCAGATGTCATCATTTGACTATGACCGTGAAGCTCAGTTCAACGGCGGCACTATAATCATAAACGGCGAAGAGGTATCCGAAATCCCGCAGTCCATGATGGGAGGCCACGGCGGTATGGGCGGCTTCGGCGGAAGACACGGAGATTTCGGTGATTTTGAAGGCTTTGAACTTCCTGAGGGTTTTGAACCTCCGGAGGACTTTGAGAATATGACTCCCCCTGATGGCTTTGAAGGTATGACACCGCCTGAGGGCTTTGAGAACATGACTCCGCCGGAAGGCTTAGGAAGAAATAAGCGCTCCGGAGATGATACCGACTCTGAAAGCGGTGCAACTCAGAAAAAAGGCCGCAGCAATAAAAAAACTGAAGCTGCAACAGAAAACGATACTTTATTATAACAACATATGAGGGGCGGCTGTGCCGCCCCCATTGACATATATCAGCCGATAATTGCGAAAATTGCCTGTGTTGCTTGACATACGGGATGCTTTGTGGTATAATCACAATGTAAGAATATGACCGACAGTTCGTTTGCGCCATCCTGTCGTTAAACAAAACCAGGGCATCCGTAAGTACAGGGGAGAACTGTGCTTTGATAGTCATGGATGCATCTGCCCGGCAGATGCTTTTTTATTGGTGCAGAAAAGGAGACGAGCAATGTATTATCTGAAAACATCCGCTGCCTTTGACAGCGCACACTTTCTCCAGGGCTACCATGGAAAATGCGCCAATATCCACGGCCACCGCTGGACGCTGGAGGTAATGCTCAGCAGCAGCAGTCTTAAGGATTCCGGCGAAAAGCGTGGTATGCTCATGGATTTCGGCGATGTGAAGAAGATCGTCCGCACCCTTGCAAGAGAGCACGATCACGCACTCATCTACGAGGAAGGTTCACTCCGTCCGAAAACGCTGGAGGCTCTGAACGAAGAGGGGTTCCGGCTCATAGAAGTCCCCTTCCGTCCTACGGCAGAGAACTTCGCAAAGTATTTCTACGAGAGACTTTCCGGACAGGGACTTCCCCTGAAGAGCGTGACTGTATACGAAACGCCTGAGAACTGTGCCGTTTACGAGGCCGAGGAGGAATGACTATGTATCCGATAGCAGAAAAATTCGTGAGCATAAACGGCGAGGGAGTACGAGCCGGAGAGCTTGCGGTATTCATCAGATTTACCGGCTGCAACCTCAGATGCGGCTACTGTGATACAAAATGGGCCAACGAGCCCGGAGCTCCCATGGAAAAAATGACGGCTGATGAAATAGTGGAATACGTCAGAGGAACAGGCGTGAAGAATGTGACTATAACCGGCGGCGAGCCTCTTTTGCAGGAGGAGCTGCCCATGCTCACAGACGCTCTTATGTCTGCCGGATTCCGTGTGGAGATAGAGACAAACGGCAGCCTGCCTATCGAGAGCTATTCCGACAGGAAATACCGCCCGGTATTCACTATGGACTACAAGCTGCCCTCGAGCGGTATGGAGGAAAAGATGTGCGGCCATAATTTTGGCTGCCTTGAGAAATGTGATACAGTAAAATTCGTAGCCGGCAGCAGGGCTGACCTTGAACGTGCGGCAGAGCTTATCAGCGAGCACTACCTTACAGACCGCTGCCATGTATATATAAGTCCCGTATTCGGGGAGATAGCCCCGGCAGAGATCGTTGAGTTTATGAAGGAGCACGGAATGAACGATATCCGTTTGCAGCTCCAGCTTCACAAATTCATATGGCCGCCGGAGCAGAGAGGAGTCTGAGAATGGACACAAAAGCAATTGAATTTCACGTAAGAGGACTGCTTGAAGCTCTCGGAGAGGATCCTGACCGTGAGGGGCTGAAGGATACTCCTCAGCGTGTAGCAAGAATGTACGAGGAAGTATTTGAGGGCATTGCCTATACAAACCACGATATAGCAGAGATGTTTGGAAAGACCTTTGAGGTAACTCCCTCCGAAAACTCGGAGACCGCTGTTGTTATGAAAGATATAGCGGTATTCAGCTATTGCGAGCACCATCTTGCACTGATGTATGATATGTATGTAAATGTTGCATACATTCCACGGGGAAGAGTGCTCGGGCTGAGCAAGATAGCACGAATTTGTGACATGGCAGCAAAGAGGCTGCAATTGCAGGAGCGCCTTGGCAGCGATATTGCGGAGATAATCTCAGAGGCGGCAGGAACACCTGATGTGGGAGTGCTCATAAGGGGTTCGCATAGCTGCATGACAGCGAGAGGTATACGCAACACACCGGCTCAGACGGTGACAAGGACATACTGCGGAGCTTTCCGGACAGACGGAGAGCTGAAAAAGATGATAGAATAAAAACAAAAAGAAAGAACGCCGGAGGCGGCAATAATGGGAGTCCAGAGGGATGTTATTCCTCTGGCAGGGAGGTGTGCGAGGAGGGGCAGCGACCCTCCTGAAAAGTAGTCCGGACAGCGAAGCGCCTTCCGGACGGCTTATCTTCACGTCTTTCCCTCGGCTTGACCGACGCATTATCTTGCCGGTCAAGCCGGGAGCTACATTTGCAGAGCGTCCGTACAGCATTGCTTCGCTCGCTGTACTGCTTCTTAGGGAGGGCTCTGCCCTCCCTTGTACACCTTCCCGCCAAAGGGTTATCAACCCTTTGGAATCCCCTTCCTGCGCCTTCGGCGTTATTATTATTTTTAAGGAGAATACTATGAAAGCTCTTGTGCTGCTCAGCGGCGGCGTCGACAGCGCCACCTGCCTTGGTATAGCCGTGGATAAATACGGCGCAGAAAATGTCATTGCCCTTGCTGTTTACTACGGCCAGAAACACAGCCGTGAACTCGAAGCCGCAGAAAATGTGGCTGCTCACTACGGCGTAAAACTGAAAAAACTCGACCTCGCTCTTATCTTCGCAGATTCGGACTGTTCACTGCTCAAGGGCTCCAATGAGGATATCCCCAGAGAGAGCTACGCAGAACAGCTCGAAAAGACCGGAGGCTCTCCCGTTTCTACCTATGTTCCGTTCAGAAACGGCCTCTTCCTTGCCTCTGCCGCAAGCATTGCCATTGCAAATGACTGCGGAGTTATCTACTACGGCGCTCACAGCGATGATGCTGCCGGAAACGCCTACCCCGATTGCAGCACCGATTTCAACGATGCCATGAACAGGGCTATTTTCCTCGGAAGCGGTAAACAGCTCAGCATTGAAGCTCCATTCGTGAATATGACAAAGGCTGATGTGGTAAAGACCGGACTTGCTCTGAAGGTACCCTATGAGCTTACCTGGAGCTGCTACGAGGGCGGAGACAAGCCCTGCGGCACCTGCGGTACCTGCCGTGACCGAGCCGAAGCATTCAGGCTCAACGGCGTTGATGATCCCGCCCTGAAAGGAGAATGACAATGGACAGACTTAAAGATAAGGAAAACGGCGATATCACACTTCTCGGCGAGAAAAACACCGAGTACAGATCGGATTATTTCCCGGATGTGCTGGAGACATTCCCAAATAAGCACCCGGATAACGACTACTTCGTAAAGTTCAACTGCCCCGAATTTACAAGTCTCTGCCCTATAACCGGACAGCCAGACTTTGCGACCATTTATATTTCCTACGTTCCGGCAGAGAGAATGGTGGAGAGCAAATCCCTGAAGCTCTACCTTTTCAGTTTCAGGAATCACGGCGATTTCCACGAGGATTGTGTGAACATAATTATGAAGGATCTCATCAAGCTAATGGATCCCAAATATATCGAAGTATGGGGAAAATTCCTCCCCCGCGGCGGCCTTTCCATAGATCCCTACTGCAACTACGGCAAGCCCGGTACAAAATGGGAGCAGCTCGCCTGGGACAGACTTGCTCATCACGATATGTATCCTGAACAGGTCAACAACAGGTAATCTATTGCAAACACTTATTTTTTCTGGTATAATATTATTGAAAACATCGGGCAGATCTTATATCTCCCGGCTTGAACGACACGATCATTAAGAAAGGAGGACAAGGCGATGCAGCAGTATCTTTGCTTTGCCGATTTTGAATTTACCTGCGGAAGTCCGGCTCACCGGCTCAGAAGCGAGATGCTCTCTGTGGGAGTCGTGGTCTGCGACTGCGATTACAATATCATGGAGACCTTCTACTGCACTGCCCGTCCGAACCATTTTCCGAAGCTTACAAGCCAGTGCAAGCGGCTGACAAAGCTCACTCAGGCTGAGATAAACCAGTCTCCTGACAGCGAAACTGTTCTTGAAAATGTGGCAGGACTCCTGGCAAAGTATTCCGCCAGCGAGCTCTATGTATGGGGAAATTTCGACAAGCCCGGACTGCTCTCTGACCGAAAGCAGCATATCCAGTTTATGAAGCCCCATAAGAATATCGACCTGGTTTGCTCCGCCATAAAGGATATACAGGACGAAATGGTGAAGGAAATGCAGCTCCCACAGGCTATAAGTATTGAGGAGCTGGCTTCAGCCTTCGGTTATGCTCCCGAAACAGGAACATTCCACAACGCCCTGAATGACGCCGAGGCCCTTTATACGATACATAAGGCCGTCCGCACCAGTGATTTTCTTAATTGTCCCAGATTCGTCTCCCTGAAGCAGGAACGCCTGGATCGTCTGGCTGCCGCAAAGGCTGCCCAGGAGGAAAAGCGGAAGGAGCTTGCCCTCTCCTATGAGCTCTCGCCGGAGGAAAAGGCCTACTATGAAGCAATAACCTCCTCCGGAAGCGAAAGAGCTGTGAAGCGCTTCATACAGCTTCGCTCAAAGCTGGTGAACTCCTTTACAAGGTATCCCGACGAGACCGACTTCGTTATGATAATCTCCAGCCAGCCAAGAAGGATAAGGATAATGCCACGCTCCAAGTATTCCAAGGTCAAAAGCCAGGGCGCTTTGAGGACAGATTTCTTCTCAAAGGATAACGCCGGCAGATTCGTCGTACAGGTTTGCTCTGAATCAGTCGATAAATAACAGCACCGGAATATGTTGAAAGTATCTGATGAAACGCCGGATATAGCCGGAATTTTGAACAAACCGTAAAAATCTCCTCCGTCTGTTGCTTTTAAGTAAAACATATGGTATAATTACTCTGTAGGAGGGTGTGTAGACCCTCGCAAAAGAAAAGGAGAGATGCAACCATGAAGAAGCTTATGAGCTTATCTTTAGCGGCGCTGTTCATAATGAGCTGCGGCGCAGGCTGCGGAAAAAAAGACGATTCCTCATCAGAAAAAAAAGAGCCGAGTAAATTTGTCGGCAAGTGGGAATGTGAAAAAATGTCATGGAACGGCGCCGAAATGGACAGTTTCCTCGGAACGCCTGTCAGCGTTATGCTCCAGGCCGAGCTTACCGATGACGGAAAATTCATCGCCCATTCTGCTATGGAGGACAGCGTCGACGCAGATAATAACGGTACCTGGAAGGAACTCAGCGAAAACAGCATTGAAGTCACCGGCAATATCCGTGGCGAAGAACGTACTTTGCAGCTTGAGTACAAGGACAATGAACTGGTCGGAAACCTGAACGAGAGCGGTATAGATGCCGTGATCTACCTTGTGAAAGTGGAAAAATTTACAGAGTATGATCCCGAAGCTGATACCGGATTCGACCTTGGCGGCCTTGATTTCTCAATAGATCAGACATCTAATATCGATATGGAGTTTGAACTCGATGATATCGACTTCAATTTCTCCGAAAGCGACTTTGCTTCATAAAACCAAATGCCTGCGGCAATATGTGTGCCGCAGGCATTTTTGTTCAGCTCAGCATTTACGCAGATAACGTGAAGTTTTCTTGCGCTTTTTCTTTTCATACATAA
>JAAYBK010000204.1 GCA_012718885.1 Ruminococcus sp.
CGCAGTGACAGAGGTGACCGCCTCCGTCAGAGGAACCCTTTTTCAAAAGGGTTTCCCTCAATAACTAACATATTACTGCTAAATAAGCATCACACATAAGTGCCGGGATTTTTATCTTGCAGAAAAAAGCATATTTCAAATACAGACAAACATAGTCGTGGCTCTCTGTATCATAAAAGCATAAAAAAGCCGACAATGAGGAAAATTTTTATGGATTTTATGTTAATTTCAAAAAACACTTGACTTTTATTGATGATTGGTTTATAATCATATTGCGTTTTACAGCACTATCTTGCGCAAGAAGTCTTTCCAAAACGTCTCAAAATAATTATTATAAGGATTGGTAGAAATATATGAAATCTATTAAAGCACTTATTGCAACAGCTTCTGCATTAGCACTTTGTGTTACACCTGTTGTATCTGACTTTGCTCCTACAAATACAGTTTCCTATGCCGCATCATCAACTGCCGGCTCAACATCAACTATGAATATAGCTGACAGCGCTATTAGTGTCAGCCTTTCAAAGCGTACATACGGCGGCGGCGGTGCTGTTACCGTAAGCGGTCCCGGCTGGACATCAAACGACGGCGGACGTACTGTAAGCTCAACCTCTCAGTATAAGGCAAGAGTTGGTACAGACTGGGTAACAAATACAAATAAGATCAGAAGACACAACTTCTACTTTACTATTCAGGTACCAAAAAGCTGCACAAAGAATCCAAAACAGCTTATAAATATCTATGCTACATATAAGGATGGCAATCGTGCAGAAGGCGGTATGTACCTTAAGCACAGCCAGTTTATAGTTACAGAAGTTAATTCCTCAAATTCTTCTGTAAGAACATACAACGTTCAGGTTCCATTCTCAACTTTTGGAGACAAATATAAGATTGGCGTTGACCTTGCATACGACGGCGTTTATACTCTCCAGAATCAGCTTGTAACTCTTTCAGGATTTGCTTTATCCGACGGAGATATCGGATATACACGCTGTGATGCGACCTGCACCAACGGTGAGTCTATCCACTTACTTATGAAAACTGATGGTTTTACTACAGAAGAGACCAAAAATTATATGAAGATGCTTTGCCGTTATGTCAACAGCCTTTCTGATATCACAGGTATCAAGCGCAAGGATGTATATGTAATGTTTGACGAACTCAACGGCTGCCCCGGTGAGTATCCAAACGAGTGTCCATGCATGACTATCGGCACTATTTCATCTGATGATTCTGTTCCACTCGTGTTAATGCCAAGAAGCTACAGCACAACTGCATTTAAGAATACAGTCAAGAACTGCCAGCTCGACTGGGGTATGATGCATGAGCTTTCACACTGCTACTCTTTCGCAACCGATAACAAGCATTTCGCTTCTGCTTACAATTACACAGGCGATGATGTAAGCACAAACGTAAGAGGTGTAACAGCATTACAGAACTGCTCTCAGTTAAGAAGCACTTATGTTGTAAAGGGTTCAACTAATGTCGGAAACTATACAACAGCACTTATTAATGCAACTTACTCCTTCGAGGGCGAAAGACCATTCTACGAAGTAATAAATGTATTTGGAAAATATGCAAAGAAATATGGCTGGGTAAGCCTTGAAAAGCTTTACGGCGGCGATTTCGATTCACCAAACATCATTAACGGTGTTGTTTACGGTGCTATAGAATCTCTTAAGTACGATAAAAACTCTAAGTACTACAACAAAGACATCAAGTTCACATCAGCTGATACATACCGTTTCATAAACAATCTGTATTACCTCAGCAAGAATGCAAGCGGATACGGCAAATCCAAGGAACAGTTCAAGTCATTTATCAAGAACTTTGTTGGCGTTAACGTATTCGGAGACTTCATCAACTTCAAATCAAATGATTCAAGCTTATATGAAGCAGGCATTTCCGACATCAAGGGTGACCTCAACCTTGACGGCAGATTAACAAGTGCTGATATTACAGAGGCTAACAAGTACTTTGCTGATAACTATAACCTCAACAACAACGGTCTCACACCTGAGGGCGCATTCAACTTCGATATGAACAGCGATGGATATATCAATCAGGAAGATCTCAACAAACTCAAAAAATCTATCAAGTGATCTGAAAACAGAGACCAGATAATATAAAAACAGTCCCCTCCTGTCAAATACAGGAGGGGATTTTTATATTCAGAAGAGCGAAAAAGCAAATGCTGCGGCCATACACATCAATGCTCCCACAACTGTCGGCAATGCGAAGGCCAGTGCCGTCCATTTCAGGCTGCCTGTCTCTTTTTTTATAGTAAGGCAGGTCGTAGCGCAGGGGAAATGGAACAGAGTGAATATCATCATACAAACTGCCGTCCGCACATCCCAGCCATTGGCGGTGAGTATCTCAATTAGCTGAGTACCTCCTGTCTCTGACAGGGAAGACTGTGAGAGATAGGTCATCAGTATCACCGGAAGCACTATCTCATTTGCCGGAACGCCCAGTATAAATCCGAGCAGTATAGCTCCATCAAGTCCCATAAGCTCACCGGCAGGCTCCAGAAATGCAGCGGCCTGTGACAGCAGCGTATCTCCGCACAGCCTTACATTTGCCATTATCCATAGTATAAGTCCGCAGGGCGCCGCTGCTGTACAGGCTCTTCCGAGGACAAATATCGTCCTGTCAAATACCGAGCGCACAATAACTCTCCCCACCTGTGGGCGGCGGTACGGAGGAAGTTCAAGGGTAAATGAAGAGGGAACGCCTTTCAATATCGTCACTGACAGCAGCTTTGATACGAGGAAGGTCATAGCTGCTCCTGCAAGGAGAACGCAGAGCAGTATCGCAGCAGAAGCAGCTCCGGAGGAGGCTGCGAAGAACATGGTTATAATGGCAATAAGCAAAGGGAAGCGTCCGTTGCAGGGCATAAAGCTGTTGGTAAGGACAGCTATCAGTCGTTCCCTTGGAGAATCTATTATCCGGCAGCCGGTAACTCCGCAGGCATTGCAGCCAAGCCCCATAGCCATGGTTATGGCCTGCTTGCCACAGGCTCCGCAGCGGCAGAAGCATCTGTCCAGTACAAATGCTATCCTCGGCAGATATCCCAGATCCTCCAGCAATGTAAAAAGCGGGAAAAATATGGCCATAGGCGGCAGCATCACCGATACCACCCACGCCAGGACCTTGTATATCCCCTGCACCAGCACTCCCTCAAGCCAGCCCGGAGCTCCTGCTGCAAGCATAGCCTCAGATATTTTTCCGCCAAGGCCGAACAGCAGCTCCGCAAGAAGCTCCGAGGGCAGAGCTGCTCCGGAAACTGTCATCCACAGCACCGCTCCGAGAAGTGCCAGCATTACCGGTATCCCCCAGCGCCGGCTGAGCAGTACCCGGTCAATGCGCCTGTCCCTGTCATGTCCGCCCTGAGCTGCCGTGTCAACGACTTCTCCGGAGATGTATCTGCTCCGCTCTACATAAGCTGCTATCAGCTCATCGCTTATTTTTTCCGGAGGCATTTCCTTTTCCGCCAGAGAAGCGAGTATCTCCCCAAGCTCCTCATCGGATATCAGCGGCCTGCCGGTATGCTCCTCTGCCTTCCTCAGGAAATCACTGTCGCCCTGCATTATCCGCATCGTCACATCCCGGACTGACATTCCTCCGCAGTCGCCTGTATGAGCGGCTATCCGCTGCAGCTCCTTCTCTGTCTCAGGAGAAAGAGCTGTCACATACGGCTCCGAAACGATGCTGCCTTCGATAAGTCCGCAGAGCCTTCTGCACATCTCATCGATACCGCTGCCGCTCCTTGCAGACATCCCCACCACCGGCACTCCCAGCTTTTCCTCCAGCATCTTCAGATCAACGTTTATCCCTTTTGATTCAGCCTCGTCAAGTAGATTCACACACACCAGTATCTTCGGAGCGATATCTACTACCTGAAGCGCAAGGTTAAGATTCCTTTCAAGGCAGGTGCCGTCGCAGACCACGACCACTGCCTCTGCACCGCCGAAGTATATGATATCCGCTGCGGCAGTCTCCTCTGCCGAATTAGACCGGAGAGAATATGCTCCAGGCACATCTGTGATAATAAACTCCATCCCATCGTATGAGAACCGCCCTTCTGCCCCGGAAACAGTTTTACCTGCCCAGTTTCCGGTGTGCTGCTTCATACCGGTCAGCGCATTGAACAAAGTGGATTTCCCCACATTTGGATTTCCGGCAAGGGCTATCCTGTGTTCTGTACCCATATGATAAACCGCCTTTCTTTAAGGTAGCTGCAACAAAAACATTTTCTGCCTATAACATAATCAATAATACTCACCGGGACAGCCTTATTATTCTGACAGGTACTTGACAAAAGGGCGATTTCAGGTTAAAATATTTTTATACGTTTTTGCAACAAAGGAGGATAACATGAAAACAGTCTACACCTGCTTCTGTACCGATGTCATTCACGAAGGACATCTTAATATATTGAAAAAAGCATCAGAGCTGGGACGTGTTGTGGTAGGTATACTCAGCGATCCTGCCATGATCCGCTTCAACCGCTTCCCCACTGTCAGCTTTGAAGAGAGGATACGCATAGTAAAAGAGCTGGATATCGTTGACGAGGTCATCGTTCAGGACGATATAATGTACGACAATATCGTTGCACAGCTCCGCCCGGACTACATCATCCACGGCGACAACTGGCTCGAAGGTCCGATGAGGGCTATCCGTGACAACGCAGAGGCTCTTCTGTCTGAATACGGCGGAAAAGTCGTTGATGTTCCCTACACCTACAACGAAAATGTGAAAAGGATTGACCAGCGTATCAAGGAAAAGCTGGCAATGCCTGAGTACCGCAGAAAGCGCCTGCGTCAGCTCATAGAACTCTGCCCGATCGTAAAAACTCTTGAGGTACACAGCGGACTTACCGGACTTATTGCGGAGAAGACCATTGTTGACCATGACGGACAGCTTGACCAGTTCGATGCAATGTGGATAAGCTCGCTCTGCGATTCAACCGCAAAGGGCAAGCCTGATATCGAGCTGGTAGATATGACCTCACGCTACCGTACTATCGATGATGTTATGGAAGTAACCACGAAGCCTATCATCTTCGATGGCGATACCGGTGGACTTATCGAGCATTTCGTATACACTGTCCGTACACTTGAGCGTATGGGCGTTTCTGCAATAATCATTGAGGACAAGACCGGACTCAAGAAGAACTCTCTCTTCGGCACAGAGGTGAAGCAGACACAGGATACTATCGAGCACTTCTGCGAGAAGATAAAAGCCGGCAAGAAAACTCAGCTCACAGAGAGCTTTATGATAATCGCCCGTATCGAGAGCCTTATCCTTGAACAGGGCATGGAGGATGCACTGAAGCGTGCATTTGCCTATGTTGATGCAGGAGCAGACGGCATAATGATACACAGCCGCAAGAAGGATCCTGCGGAGATACTTGAATTCTGTGACAAATTCCGTGAAAAGGACAGCAGCACTCCTATCGTAGTAGTGCCCACATCCTTCAACCAGATAACAGAGGGCGAGCTTGCAGAGCACGGAGTAAACATTGTAATATATGCGAACCAGCTCACAAGAAGTGCATTCCCGGCAATGGAGCAGACAGCGAGGGACATACTCCGTTATCACAGAGCCAAGGAAGTTGATGACAGGCTCATGCCGATAAAGGAGATCATCACTCTTATTGATGAATTATAACTCACTGTATGGGATGTGGAAGTGCTTTGCCGGTCAAGCCGGGGCACACCAATCCAAAGCGTCCGTCCGAAAACGCTTCGCTGTTCGGACTGCTTTTCAGGAAGGGCTCTGCCCTCCCTCGCACACCCACCTGCCAGAGGATTAACAACCCTCTGGACTCCCATTTTTTGTCGCCTTCGGCGCTTAATATTTCATTAAAAGGAAGTATCTATAATGAACATAAAAAGAAACATTCTTCTTAACCCCGGTCCCTCAACTACTACTGACACCGTTAAAATGTCTCAGGTAGTACCGGATATCTGTCCCCGTGAAAAGGAATTCGGCGGACTTATGAAAGGTCTCCGTGAAGACCTGGTAAAGATAGTCCACGGTGACCTGAACAAGTATACCTCCGTACTCTTCTGCGGTTCAGGCACTATCAACATTGATGTGTGCATAAACTCACTTGTCCCGGAGGGCGGAAAGGTCCTCGTTGTTGACAACGGTGCATACAGCACAAGAGCAGTTGAGGTCTGCCAGTATTACGGTCTTCCTCACATCGACCTGAAATTCCCGGTAGATCAGCTCCCTGACCTTGCCGTTGTTGAGAAAACTCTCAAGGAGAACCCTGATATCGCTCTCGTCCACACTACCCACAACGAGACCGGTACAGGCATACTCAATCCGATACGTGAGATAGGTGCTCTTGCTCATAAGTACGGCGCTGTATTCACTGTTGATACCACATCTACCCTGGCAATGCGCCCTATCGATATCGAAAAGGACAATATCGACTTCTGCATGGCTTCCGCTCAGAAGGGACTTATGGCTTTCACAGGCCTTTCTTTCATAATCGGAAATACCGAGATAATCAAGAAATCCGCTTCCTATCCGAAGCGCTCATACTACTGCAATCTCTTCCTGCAGTATGACTTCTTCGAGAAGACCGGCGAGATGCACTTCACTCCTCCAGTACAGACCATTTACGCTACTATCGAAGCCCTGAAAGAATACTGGGCAGAGGGCGAAGAGGCAAAGTGGGCAAGACACACCAGAGTTTTCAACGCTATCAACAAGGGACTTGACGAGCTGGGCTTCCGTCAGGTAATAAAGCCTGAATGGAGAGCAGGCCTTGTATCCTCCGCCATATATCCCGATGATGAGAACTGGAGCTTTGAAAAGGTACATGACTACTGCTACGACAGAGGCTTCACCATTTATCCCGGAAAGATCTCCACTACAAACACCTTTCGTCTCTGCGCTCTCGGAGCTATAGACGAAGCAGATATCGTGGAATTCTTCAAGGTATTCCGTGAGGCGCTCGAAACTACCGGCGTTGCCGTACCTGTAAAGTATAAGGACTGATAATATGGAAAATGCAATAATAATGGCGTCAGGTATGGGTACACGTATGCGTCCCCTGACAGAAACAACTCCGAAGCCGCTGATAAAGGTCCTGGGCAGACCTATGGTAGAAACTGTCATTGAAGGACTTGAAAAAAGAGGCATGGACA
>JAAYBK010000205.1 GCA_012718885.1 Ruminococcus sp.
GTGTTACGCCGGCCTCCTGACAGAGCTGAACTATTCGCTTTGCACAGCCGTTCATAGCGTTGAAGGATACGAAATAGCCACCCTTTGGATCGGTCCATGAACCTATACCGAGAGGAGTGATCTCCTTTTCAAGCTTATCACAGACAAGTCTGAACTTAGGAGCGATTATATCTTTGTGCTTCTTCATATGCTCGCACATATTTGCAAATGTGCCGAAGAACTTCACATGACGGAGCTGATTCATTTTATCATAGCCGATTATGCTTATGCCGAGAGCATTCTTGATCGATTCTATATTGCTCTTGCTTGCACCCATTACAGCAACGCCTGCGCCGGGGAATGTTACCTTTGATGTTGAACCGAAGGTGTAGACGATGTCCTCATTTCCGGCCTTCTTTGCTTCTGCAATGAGGTTGAGGATAGGCTTGGGATCGTCAGTGAGGTGGTGTATGCAGTAAGCGTTGTCCCAGAAGATCCTGAAATCCTTGGCGGCAGGCTTGAGATTTGCAAAACGCTTTACAGTCTCATCGCTGTAGCAGATGCCGTCCGGGTTTGAATACTGAGGAACGCACCAGATGCCCTTTATGGAATCGTCCTCTTCTGTCAGCTTCTCGATCATATCCATATCAGGACCTGTAGCGGTCATAGGGATATTTATCATCTCGATGCCGAAAAACTCTGTTACCTTGAAGTGACGGTCGTAGCCGGGGACAGGGCAGAGGAACTTCACCTTGTCATACTGTGACCAGGGCTTGCTGCCGAGAACTCCCTTATTGTAAGCGAGCTGTATGCAGAAGAACATAGCATTAAGGCTTGAGTTACCGAAAATGATGATCTCATCTTCAGAAACGCCGATCATTTCAGAAAAGAATCTCTTAGCCTCAGGGATACCGTCAAGTATGCCATAGTTGCGGACATCATTACCGCATTCGCTCATGAATCCGCCGTCGCTGAATACGTTGAGCATATCCAGACTGAGATCAAGCTGCTCCTTGCAGGGATTACCTCTTGACATATTAAGACAGAGACCCTGTGCCTTAAAATCGTTATAGAGGGCTTCAGTCTCATTCTTGAAGCTTACGAGCTGCTCTCTTGACATTTCTGATAAATTCATTTCAGGAACCTCACCTTTCAAATGATAATTTTTGGCCAAGTAAAAGTATACCATAGCGCCGGATTTTTTTCAAGTGACAATATAACAAATATTAAAGTCACAAATATCGGTTTTTTGGTGTTTTCTGCTTGAACAGGGGGATAATGGCATTTTTTTATGGTCAAAACGCTTTATTGGGCGAACAATATTTGTGCTGTTTTGACGAATTGTCAGCCAAATTATTGACAAAACAAGGCTCTTTTGCTATAATAATCTTAGGTATATAAATTATAAATACAAATATATCAGGGGATTAGGGAATAATTGTTTTTCAGGAGGTATTTTTATGAAAAAATTATTCTCGACATTTTTATCTGTGATGACATCAGCAGTTCTCGCACTCGGAGCTTCGGCGCCGGCTGTAACTTCGGCAGAGGACTTGCAGGTGACAGACTATGTGACAGGGATGATAAGCTTCGACAGCACGGATTTCCTTGCTAATTTCAGTGAGGATGCCCATATCTACGGCAATTATCTTGACGCAAACAATCTGGAAGTGTACAAGGCTATGATAAATCTGGTCGTTCCTTCCACAGACAGGATCACGGTTAAGCTGCCTGAACCGGTAAAGATTACTGTGTCAAGCACGAATGCACAAAATATGAGCGATGAGGACAGACAGACCTACGAGGACGCAGTAATGGGAGCCTGCCGCTCCGGAGTAGATTCGGCACTGTTTGATATGCCGGAGATATTCTGGCTCGATATTGCAAATATGGGCGTCGGAACACAGAGCGTACCGACCTGGAACCGGCGTACAAGAAAGTATGATATGACCATAACTTCGATCATTTTCGAGCCGGCCTATTATGCTGAGGATGAATCTATGGACTCCGTGAAGGAGTACAGACAGCAGCTTCTGGACGCTATCGACAGCTTTGAGGTAAAGGGCGAGACACGCTACGAACAGATCAAATGCATACATGATACTATATCCAAATTTACATATTACGATGTGAATGCAAAGTTCCTCAGCTCTCCTATAGGCTCACTTGTGGAGCCTGGAGCAGTCTGCGAGGGCTATGCCGAGGGTTTCAAGCTCATATGCGACAGGATAGGGATCCCCTGCGTTCTGGTAGTCGGCAACTTCGATGATGCGAACAACGAAGCGCATATGTGGAACTATGTGAAAATGGAGGACGGAAAATGGTATGCTGTTGATGTCACATGGGATGACCGTGACGGAAATTATGGTGTGGATGTGATGTATAAGTACCTGCTCAAGGGCTCAAAGACCATGTCCGAGGATCATTTCCCCGAAACTCAGTTCGGATATACAAAACTGACCTATCCGGAACTCTCTTATGAGGACTATGATCCCAACAAGCCGCAGGTCACAACAACTACTACATCAACTTCGACCACAACTACAACATCAACAACTACTTCTACTACTACCACATCTACAACCACTACAACAACTTCGACTACCACCACAACGACTTCGACATCGACCACAACTTCTGCAACAACGACTACAACTACAGCTCCTGTTGTTACTCAGCCTACAACAACAGAGCCCGATCCTGTAGAGTGCGATGTTAACGGCGACGGCGAGTTCAATATTGCTGATCTGGTATATTGTTCACAGACTGTGCTTGGAAATATCCA
>JAAYBK010000206.1 GCA_012718885.1 Ruminococcus sp.
AAGCTTGGCTTCAGTCCTACGGCCTACGATAAATATACCATAGACCATGTTGAGAATGACTTCAGAGGAGATCTGTATCACCGTTCAGGATACGCCGGTGTCAAGGCGGATATAATGGATGTATACCGCTGCAAGAGTGATACAAAAGTTATAAGCTGCACAGGCCGTGATGAGCGAGGAAATATTTATAAAAGACATCTTATTGACAAAGCGGAGTTGAAATCGTCATACAAATATAATATGTATCTGGGAACGCCTCTTCCGCTTGTAAAGATCAAAACCAACGTAAACAATCAGAGAAAGCTGCTTATGATAACAGACAGTTTTGGTTCCTGCTTTGTTCCGTTCCTGACACAGCATTACAGTGAGATCACAGTTGTTATGCCGTCGGAGATAAAAGGAAGGGTCAGGGATATGGTAGACCCCGGAAAATTTGACCAGACATTGTTCCTGTTTGGAATAGACAGTATGTCTGACAGCAGCATATTTGAAAAGCTGAATTGAAAGGAGTATGTATATGAAAGCACTTGTTACCGGAGCAACATCAGGCATAGGAAAAAAGATAGCGGAAAAACTCAGCGAAAGAGGCTGGGAGCTGATCCTCACCGGCAGGAATGAGAATATGCTGCTTGAGCTGAAGGAGAAGCTTGGCAATACCGAGATAATCGCCGCAGATCTTTCGCAGCGCAGCGATGTTATGAGGGTATATGAGTTCTGCCGTTACAAGAACATAGATATGCTTGTAAACAGTGCAGGATACGGGCTTTTCGGACGTTTTGAGGAGACAGACCTTGACGATGAGATAAACATGATAAATGTCAATATAACGGCGCTTCATATACTCACAAAGCTGTTTTTGCGTGATTTCAAGAAGCGTGACAGCGGTATCATACTCAATGTTGCATCGGCAGCCGGATTCATGGCAGGCCCTCTTCTCAGCTCATACTATGCTTCAAAGAACTATGTGCTGAAGCTTTCAATAGCCATATATGAGGAACTGAGGCGTGCAAGGTCAAAGGTGAGGATAACTGTCCTCTGTCCCGGTCCGGTAGACACCAATTTCAATGACCGTGCAGGTGTGTCATTCAGTGCAAAGCCGATAACTGCGGATTATGCAGCTGAATATGCAATAAAGAAAGCGCTTGCAGGAAAACTTTTCGCAGTTCCCGGACTTTCTATCAAGGCGGCTGTAATAGGTCAGAGATTTATTCCCAGCAAGCTGCTTGCAGCTATAACCTACAATGTCCAGCAGGCAAAAAAGAAGTCCGGAAGCAATGAGAGGGCACTCGATAAATGAGGGACATAAGCTATCGTGTGGCATTGGGCGGAATAGTCTCCGCCCTGTGCCTTGTGACAATGTTCCTTGCAGGAATAATACCGGCGCTGTACATACTTCTGCCGATGGTGGCGGGAGTGCTGCTGATGATTATCTCAGTTGAAGTCAGCAGGGGATGGGCGCTGCTGACGTACCTGTCAGTGAGCCTGCTGTCGATGATAATAACCTTTGACAAGGAAGCGGCGCTGATATTCATACTTGTATTCGGGCATTATCCGATACTGAGGGAATACATAAAGAAGGCAAAGCCGAAAGTGATGAGCTGGATACTGAAACTGGTTCTTTTCAATATAAGTATCATAAGTTATTTTTTCGTTACGGTATACATATTAGGACTGGATCAGATGCTGGACGAGTTTGATGAATTCGGGCGATACGGGGCATATTTCATGCTTGGACTTGCCAACGTATTGTTTTTGTTTTATGATCTGAATCTGGACAGCATATACAGGATATATATAAAGAGACTTGCTCCGAAATTCCGGAAAAAGAGGTAAGGTGTACTGCTTGATATAGCAGTACACTTTTTTATAAGGAAAGAAAAAACGCCTTAGGCGGCAGGAAAAGGGAGTCCAGAGGGTTGATAACCCTTTGGCGGGTGGGGGTACAAGGGAGGGCAGCGCCCTCCCTAAAAAGCAGTCCGGACAGCGAAGCGTCCTCCGGACGGACGATTTGCTTATATCCTCCTCGGCTTGACCGACATATTATCTTGCCGGACAAGCCGGGACATACATTTGTAAAACAGCCGTAAAACATTGCTGCGCTCGTTTTACTAGTTTTTAGGAGAGGCTCTGCCTCTCCTCGTACACCTCTCCGCCAAAGGATTATCAACCCTCTGGACTCCCATTTTTTGCCGCCTTCGGCGTTGTTTTTATATTTTTTCTGAAAATTTGTTACGTTTTTCCGTCTCTCTTACAATAGATATATTGACAGCACAAATAAATGCATTTATAATAGCTCTAAGGCGGTGATAAGAAAATGACACACAAAGAATTCCGCAGCAAAAGCAGGCTGTCAACTGAAACTGCGCATAAGGAATTGTTTGAAGAATATTGCAGCTACGTATATACGATAGTTTTCAACCGGCTCAGAAGCTGTGTAAGCCGTGAGGATATAGAGGAATGTGTCTGCGATGTTTTTGCGGATGTGTATATCTATTACGATGATTCAAAGGAAATAGAAGGCGATATCTCAGGATTTATCGGCACTATTGCAAGACGTAAGTCGGCCGAGATATATAAGCGGAGCGCTGTGCGTTCCGAGGCCATACCGATGGACGAGGAGTCCTTGTCCATGATCCCGTCAGATCAGGATATAGAGGCCGAAGCGGAGAAAAATGAACGCCGCAGAACAGTTCTTGATAAGATAAGAGAGCTTGGCGAGCCTGATTCCACGATAATCGTACAGAAATATTACTATGGACGCACTTCAAAAGAGATTGCAGAAATGGTCGCATTAACTCCCGAGAATGTGAGAGTACGCAGCGGCCGTGCAGTAAAAAAGCTAAGAGAAATGCTGGAAAAAGCAGGAATAACTATGTAAGGAGGAGCACTTATGGAGAAAAGTGAATTTGATCTTGACATACTGGAAAATGCTGATGATGAAACAGTTGACAGGATGTCTGCTGAGCATAAGGCGCTGCCGGACAGTGATATAAAAAGACTGTATGCAAAATCTGAGAAGATGTACAGAGAGCGTGTCAGCAGCAGTGAACAGACTGCTGATGTCTCCGGCGTTGAGAAATACCGCAGGCCTGTATGGCACAGGGTACTTGCGATCGCTTCTGCACTTCTTATCGTTGCCGGTGCAGGTGCAGGCGGAGCACTTCTATTCAAAAATATGAAGGATAAGCCTGATAATAAACTGGCTGAGGCTGAGACACAGGCAAAGGTGGAGGCAGAGGTGACTACTGCTGAGGAAGTAGCGGACACGCAGTTATACATTGATACGATCACTGTTGAAGATGCAAGTAATGATCCGGAAACGGTTGATACTCAGAAGCAGTTCAGGGAATTGCAGCTTCATGAAGTGATAACTGTTGATACAATGGATGAAGCATATCAGCTTGCGGATGATAATTATATACAAACCTCTCTGCAAGACAGATACGGTATTGATGTTGAGCACTATGTCAATGAGGTTCTTAACGCCGATGAGTTGAATACACTTGAGATAAAGAGCTTTATCTACCATATGATGCTGAACAGTGTAGACTATTACAACACTATCAAGGGAACAGCTGTATGCGATGACGGTATAAGCTTTTCAAGAATGGAGGTACAGTCAGATATAAACGCTCAGGAAGCCTTTGTAAAGTATACAGATAATGAAGGCAATATCGAATTAGAGGAATATTTCCTGGACGGAAAAAGGTATACGCTGTACAATAATAATGAACTTAAGGACAAGTGCCTGATTGGCTACCGTGGTGTTGAAGAGATAAGTGATACTGTAGGTCATCCCGACGACAATTACAGACGCATTGACATCAATTCAAATGATCGTGGTCTGACTGTAAACAGAGAAGATGTAACTAAGCTTTGCTGCCGGGCAGGGGAGCTTGCTATGCCTCAGGCTATTGCAACATATTTTATGCGTGATTTTGAAAAATGGCAGATAGATGAGCTTTCTGAAAGTAATGGTTTTAATACCGTGAAAATATCAGGTACTCCCGAAACGGGAAGATCATTTAAAGCA
>JAAYBK010000207.1 GCA_012718885.1 Ruminococcus sp.
ACCGTATACAGGCGCTTTGCAACTTCATTAATTCCCAGCCGCGCACCATCACGAAGTTTGATGGGACGCTGGTGAGGAAGCTGCTGAAGGATGTAAAGGTATGCGATGTCTTTATCGAGTTTCGTTTTAAGTCAGGGACGTCGGTTATTATTGAGAAGTGAATAGATATGAGCAATTCCCGCATCAGGTGATGCGGGTTTTTATAATTTGACTTTTTTCAACTGGTACGATAAAATAAACGGAAACTGGATATATCCAAATCAGAAACTAACTGATATAATAATAAAAAACACGAAAGTGAGGAAATTATCATGGAAGAAAGATATCAATTAAACAAGGAACTGGCACAAATGCTCAAGGGCGGAGTTATTATGGACGTTACAACACCAGAACAGGCTGTCATTGCGCAGGAAGCAGGTGCATGTGCAGTCATGGCACTTGAACGGATACCGGCTGACATCAGAGCCGCTGGCGGAGTATCAAGAATGAGCGATCCTGCTATGATCCGTTCGATTCAGGAAGCTGTTACGATTCCCGTTATGGCAAAATGCCGTATTGGTCACTTTGTGGAAGCGCAGATACTTGAAGCAATAGAGATCGACTATATCGACGAGAGCGAAGTCCTTTCTCCTGCCGACGATGTTTACCACGTTGATAAGCGGCAGTTCAAAGTACCGTTCGTCTGCGGTGCGAGAGATCTCGGAGAAGCTCTGCGCCGTATTGCCGAGGGTGCTTCGATGATACGCACTAAGGGTGAACCGGGCACGGGCGATATCGTGCAGGCCGTCAGACATATGAGAATGATGAATTCGCAGATACGCCACACAGTATCTCTCAGTGAGGATGAACTGTATGAAGAAGCAAAGAAGCTGCAGGTGCCGTATGATCTGCTGAAACAAGTCCATGACAGCGGCAGGCTTCCCGTTGTTAATTTTGCGGCAGGCGGCGTGGCAACTCCTGCTGATGCAGCCCTTATGATGCAGCTCGGAGCAGAGGGCGTGTTCGTCGGTTCGGGTATATTCAAATCAGGCGATCCCGTAAAACGTGCTTCAGCAATCGTTCAGGCTGTGACCAACTATACAGACGCAAAACTGATAGCAGAGCTTTCATCAGGACTTGGCGAAGCAATGGTCGGCATCAATGAACAGGAAATAAAGCTCATCATGGAAGAAAGGGGCAAATAATGCGTATAGGTGTTCTTGCCCTTCAGGGAGCATTTGCAGAGCATATATCCAAGCTGAAACAGATAAATGTTGAAGCATTTGAGATCCGTCAGCTAAAAGACCTAAGCGGACATTTTGACGGTCTGATTCTCCCCGGCGGTGAAAGTACAGCTATGCGAAAGCTGTTAGGTGATCTCTCTCTGTATGGACCGCTGAAAGAAATGATACAGAACGGCTTGCCTGTTTTCGGGACCTGCGCCGGTATGATATTGCTTGCCAAAGAAATAGAGGGAGAGGAACCTTGCTTCGGAACGCTCGATATAACCGTAAAACGAAACGCTTACGGCAGACAGCTCGGCAGTTTTCGCTGTGTTGATGAGTTTGCAGGAAAAGAAATTGAAATGCCGTTTATCCGTGCGCCCTATGCAGAACGTGTTGGAGAGGGTGTGAACGTGCTTTCCAGAATCAAAGGAAAAATAGTTGCTGTACAGCAGGATAATCAGCTTGCGACAGCCTTCCACCCTGAACTTACCAATGATACGACTGTATACGAATATTTCATCAAAATGGTTGAAAACCGCCGGTAAAAGTAGTATAATCAAGGAAAAAGAACAAAGGGGTGCAGAGAATGTACATTGAGATAGACCACAGCAGCACTATCTGTGCCTATATGCAGATATATCAGGAATTGCGAAGCCGTATCATCTCGGGAGCATTTGTATACGGTGCGAAACTCCCGTCAAAGCGTGTGCTTGCAAAGGAATGTCTTGTCAGCATTATAACAGTTGAACACGCATATCAGCTCTTATGCGATGAAGGCTACTGCCGGATGAAACCGAGAAGCGGCTGTTATGTTAAGTATTGCCCGGATAACTTCTTTCCCGTATCTGACCGGCAAATGAATTCCATAATACCTGCAAATCCGGCTGTTCTCCATAATGACAATATTCCTTTTTCAACTGTATCTTCAATGCTTAGAAAAGTTATTCTCGATCGCGGCGAAAGAATACTCATGAGATCGCCTATGGGCGGCTGTACTGAGCTTCGTGACGCAATATGCCGTTACCTCGCAAGATGCCGCAACATAAACGTATCAAGCGAACAGATAATCATTGGTTCGGGTGCGGAATATCTGTACGGTCTTTGCATTCAGATGCTCGGCAGAGATAATATGATAGCTTTGGAATCTCCCTCGTATGAGAAGATACGTGCGGTGTATACCGCAAACGGCGCTGTCTGCGATATGCTCGAAATGGACAGCGAGGGTATCCGTACCGATGAGCTTGAACGCACACAGGCAAAGATACTCCATGTTACGCCGTTCAACAGCTTTCCGAGCCTTATAACTGCATCTGCTGAACGCAGACATTATTATCTTGAATGGGCTTCTCATAGAAATGCGGTGATCATCGAAGACGACTACGACTCGGAATTTACTCTGAACGGAAAAGCACCACAGACGCTTTTCGCTCAAACGACTGACGAGAACGTGATCTATATCAACACCTTTTCCAAAACGATAGCCCCATCGCTGAGAGCAGGATATATGGTTCTTCCTAAGAAATATCTGACATTGTACAATGATAGAGTAGGCTTTTATTCCTGTACTGTACCTATGCTAGAACAGTTTTTTCTTGCTGAATGGCTTGACAGCGGAGAGTTTGAACGCACGATCAGCCGCATAAGGAATAAAACATGATGAGATTGATTTCTGAGAAATCCAATAATTCTAAAGTGCCAATTTGTCACTTTGAAATCGCTAAATTGGCACTTTGAAAAGAATATGATCGAGCCCCGTATCATCTGATATAATCCCCTTAGAGTAGACACACGAAAAACAAAAACGTGTGAAAGCTTTAAGGGGGTTATTTTATGTCAAAAAGAAATAAGCTAACAGATGAAGAATGCATAGCCGCAGTGCAAGAATACCTTGAAGGAAAAGGGAGCTATGAAGCAATTGCAAAGAAGTATGGGATTGCATACGAAACACTCAGACGAAAAGTGGTCTATGCAAAAACAAATGGAATAGAATCAATCAGAAACAGACATACAAACAAACGATATTCTGCGGAAACAAAGATGAAAGTAGTAACTGAATATCTTAATAGTAAAGAAAGTCAAGTAGAAATATGCCGAAGGTATCAGATTTCGGATACGAAGGTTCTCAGAAGATGGCTTTTATGCTATAATAGTGGTAAAGACTTTAAAGAGTGTACACGCTCGGAAAGAGGAATTACCATGAACAAAGTCAGAAAAACCACACATGAAGAACGAGTGGAGATCGTAGCGTTCTGCATTGAAAACGGCAAGGATTACGGTCTTACAATGGAAAAATACAGTGTATCCTACCAGCAGATCTATTCATGGGTACGCAAGTATGAAGTGAAAGGCGTGGAAGGTCTTACCGACCGCAGAGGAAAAGCCAAACCCGAAGATGAGCATACCGAAGCGGACAGGCTGCGTCTTGAAAACAAGATATTGCAAGCAAAGATAAAAGACCAGGAAATGGAGATAAAACTGCTAAAAAAACTGAAAGAATTGGAAGGAGGCGATTGGTAAGCGGAGTACGGAATGAAGACAAGTATCTTGCGGTCAAGTACATGAACGAAGCAGAGCATTATCCGATCCATAAGCTCTGTGCTACTGTTCATATCGCACGGTCGGCATATTACAAGTGGCTGAAAAGAACACCGAGTTTAAGCCAGAAAGTCAATGAACAGCTTGTAGAATGGATCAAACAGCACTATGAGGAACGCAATGGAATTTTAGGATATCGGCAGATGACGGTCGTGATAAACCGTGAGCATAATGTACATTTCAACAAGAAGCGCATTTACAGACTGATGCAGATCCTTCATCTGAAATCTGTTACCCGAATCAAGAAGAAAACATATATCCCGTCAACACCACAAATTACGGCAGAGAATGTACTCAACAGAGATTTCCACGCAGATAAGCCGAATGAGAAGTGGTTGACCGATGTGACAGAGTTCAAATACTATGTTGGTTCAGCCGTTAAGAAGCTGTATCTGAGTGCTATTCTCGATCTTTATGACAAGCGCATCGTAGCTTACAAGATCGGCGACAGCAATAACAATCATCTTGTATTTTCTACATTTGATGAAGCGGTGGAGCATAATCCCGACACTCATCCTATTTTCCACAGTGACAGAGGCTTTCAGTATACTAACAAATTATTTCATCAGAAACTTGTAAATGCAGGAATGATACAGAGTATGTCACGTGTCGGAAGATGCATTGATAATGGTCCGATGGAGGGTTGGTGGGGCATACTGAAATCCGAGATGTACTATCTCCGTAAGTTTAAGAACAGGAGTGAACTGGTCTCGGCGATAGAGGAATACATTTGCTACTACAACACAAAGCGGTACCAGATCAAGCTAAGCTGTATGACACCTATGGAGTATCATGAATCATATGTAGCGTGACCTTCAAGCAAGCGCGGCTGCAAGCCCCCTTCTCCATTCGTCGCTACGCTCCTCACTTCAAAATGGACTTGCCAATTGACAACAACAAAGCAGCCTGCACAAATTGCACAGACTGCTTTTGGTAATAACGTAGATTGTTTTTTGTTTTTTCGCTGTCTACTTGACAGGGGGCGGGTCATAATACTCATCGCAGGGCTTTTGTTATTAATATACGAAAAATTTTTTGTTTTATATGAGAAAATTCCGGACACTCGGACACACATCATGCTTGTATCAGACAGGCGGATTACC
>JAAYBK010000208.1 GCA_012718885.1 Ruminococcus sp.
CATATCCTCAGGATAAGCGGTTCATCCTCGGGAACAGAGGCAGAGAGCGCTGACTACAAGTCCGGCGTTCAGACTGAGGATTGCAGCGAAGGCGGCACAGATGTTGCCTATATCGAGGACGGCGACTACATTGGCTTCAAGAATGTGGATATGACCGGCGGCGAGTCTATCGACTTCCGCATCGGCTCAAACGGCGCAGAGGCCTCCCTTGAGGTACGTCTCGATGCACCTGACGGAAAGCTTATCGGAAAAATGGACGTTGCCGGCACAGGCGGCTGGCAGAAATGGGCTACTCAGAACTGCACGCTCACTCCAACAGAGGGAAAGCATGACCTGTATTTCGTATTCAGAGGCGGTGAGGGCTACCTCTACAATCTGAACTGGTGGAGACTGAACGTGGCCGAGACACCGTTCATCCTGGGCGATGTAGACAATGACGGACGTATCGACAGCTTCGACCTTGCACTTCTCCGTGAGGCAGTCATCGACGGCGATATGGAGGATATCCGTGCAGCCGATGTTGACGGCAGCGGCGAGGTGGACAATGCCGACGTGAAGCTGCTCAGCGACTACATCCTTGGCAATATCACCTCATTCCAGTAATGATACGCATATCAAGACGGTTCAGACATAAATCATAACAACTGACTATGATCCGGGGAAGAGCAATCATTATGAAATGCCCTTCCCCGGAGATTTTTCTGTATTTTATGCACCTTTCCGGCAATTCCGCTGTGTTTTGTCCACCGAAACTGTGAAATATGTGTTGAGAAATTGTGAACAAATTTGCTATAATTAAAATAACCATAATTTGGCGTTGAAGAGAAAAAAAATTGTACGCATTTTTATGAAGGAGGATCACTGATGAACAAAATTCTATCAGTAGCCATGGCAGCAGCCATGGCAGGGGGAATCACTGCAGCGGCTGTATCGCAGCAGAAAGTCCATGCGGATAATCCGTGTATCCAGACAATCTATTCCACGGACCCTGCACCAATGGTGTACGATGATACAGTGTATCTCTATACCGGCAGGGACAAAGACAACTCCACCAACTACTATATGCCGGACTGGCACTGCTTCTCCTCAAAGGATATGCAGAACTGGACAGACCACGGATGCATCCTCTCATGGGACAGCTTCACATGGGGCAAGGAGGACAGCGCCTGGGCTGCACAGTGCATCGAGCGCAACGGAAAGTTCTACTATTATGTTACTCTTGAGAACAAAACCGGCGGTGGAAGAGGAATAGGCGTTGCAGTTGCAGACAGCCCCACAGGACCGTTCAAGGATGCACTCGGAAAGCCGCTCGTAGGTCCTAACTGGGATTACATAGATCCTACAGTTTTCATTGACGATGACGGTCAGGCCTGGCTCATGTTCGGAAACCCGACCTGCTATTATGTAAAGCTGAACGAGGATATGATATCCTATTCCGGAAGCGTGGGCAAGTTCGATATGAATAAGAATACCTTCGGCCCTAACAGCAGCCGTGCTTCATCATACGGCGAAGGACCGTGGTTCTATAAGCGCAATAACCTCTATTATCTGGTATTTGCTGCATTCTATGGCAGTGACGGCGGCGAGAGCCTCGGCTACTCCACAGCTCCATCTCCAACAGGTCCTTGGACATACGGCGGACAGGTAATGAAGACTCATAACTGCTTCACAAATCATCCCGGTGTTATCGACTACAAAGGCAAGTCCTATCTGTTCTACCATGACGCAAGCCTGAAGGGCGGCGGTTCATTCACCCGAAGCGTATGCGTTGACGAATTTGAGTACGGTCAGGACGGTTCGATACCGACCATAACTCCGACAAAGAACGGTCCTCAGCAGATCGAGCCGCTGAATCCTTTTGTAAGGACTGAGGCTGAGACCATATGCTTCAGCGAAGGCATAAAGTCCGAGACCTGCAGCGAGGGCGGCATGGACATAGGCAATATCGAAAACGGCGATTACGTTAAGGTAAGCGGAGTTGATTTCGGTGACGGCGCCGAGCAGTTCACAGCAAGCGTTGCATCAGATACTGACGGAGGAACCATAGAGCTACATATCGACAGCAAGACCGGCCCTGTCATAGGAAAGGTTGATGTCGGAAATACAGGCGGCTGGCAGAACTGGGAAGAAGTTTCCACAGATGTTATCGCTGACGGAGAGCACGATCTCTATTTCGTATTCAAGGGCGGAGACAGCTACCTTCTCAACGTTGACTGGTGGAAGTTCAGCGGCCCCGGTGCTTCTGATATAACTCCCGATCCGGTGGAGCCTGATCCGGACAGCTATATAATCCACAACACCTTTGAAAAGGGCACAGAGAGCTGGAACGGACACGGCGGCTCAACCGTTTCCACATCATCCTCCGGCGCATATCAGGGCAAGAGATGCGTTAAGGTATCTGACAGAAGCGCTGCATGGAACGGTGTTGAAAAGAAGCTGGGATCTACACTCAAGGCAGGCAGCACATACAGCTTCAGCGTAAATGCAAAGTACGACAGCGGAGATCCTACAAACGTTTTCCACTTCACACTTCAGTACACCGGAACTGACGGTGAGGTACACTACGATAAGCTTGACACTGTAACTGCTTTAAAGGGACAGTGGGTCCAGCTTTCCAACCAGAATTACACACTCCCTGCCGGAGCTACCGACATGATAGTATTCGTTGAGACCGGCGAAGGCAGTGACGATTTCTATATCGATGATTTCGTAGCTGCTGAGAAAGGCACTGTAATAGACGGTGCAGTAGGCGGAACTTTCGCCCTTGGCGATATCGATTCCGACGGCTGTATAAATGCATTTGATATCGTACTCGCAAGAATGGACATCACAGATGGCTTTGATTCCGATATCGCAGCACGTGCAGCTGATGTTGACAGAAGCGGAAAATTTGAAATGAACGATCTCGTGCTCATAAGCAGATTCGTTCTTGGAGATATAACCGAATTCCCGGACAATACTCCTGAGCCGGATCCGAGCAACTTCAATTACGATCCTGCCCTCCATTTCAAGGCAGCTCCCGACAAGTACCTGGATCCCTGCTCGCAGGCAGGCCGTATCATCAA
>JAAYBK010000209.1 GCA_012718885.1 Ruminococcus sp.
ATAAGTGCTCCTCTTAGCATTGCTCCTTTTTATATTGAAAAGTTCATAAATTGCAGTTATAATATAAATATATTCTTAAAGGAGGTCATACCATGAGTAAGATCAAAGATTTTTTAAACGCCGCAGGAATATTCTTCCTCGCCACAGCTGACGGCGACCAGCCAAAGCTCCGTCCACTCGGCCTCAGCATTGAAATGGACGGCAAAGTGCTTTTCGGCATAGGCGATTTCAAGAACGTGTACAGGCAGCTTGTAAAGAATCCCCTCTGTGAGATCGTTGCTGCAAAGCCTGACGGTCACTGGCTCAGATATACCGGCAGGGCAGTTTTTGAAACTGACACAAAATACGCCGAGGCTGCTCTCGATGCAATGCCGCAGCTCAAAGATATCTACAACGATAATACCGGAAACAAAATGATGATGTTCCACCTTGAAGATGCAAAGGCAGTTGTCATCCCTGTAATGGGCGAGGGCGAAAGCATCCTCTGATAATAATATCTGCTGATAAAAAGCCGGAGATCTCTCCGGCTTTAATTTTTATGAAAATCCAGGATATGTCATAACGACAAATGGGCGGCAAAATGCCGCCCAAAAAGAACGAAGAACGCTCTTTCGTTTTCAATTCATCAGATGCGTGCAACGCCGGTTTCCTTAGCAGCCTGAGCAACAGCCTTTGCAACAGCCTGAGCAACGGACTTATCCAGAGCGCTTGGTATGATATAATCAGCGCTGAGCTTATCGTCAGTAACGAATGAAGCAATAGCCTTAGCAGCAGCGATCTTCATAGCGTCATTGATATCGCTTGCACGAACATCAAGAGCACCACGGAAGATTCCCGGGAAGGCGAGAACGTTATTGATCTGGTTCGGGAAGTCGCTTCTTCCTGTACCAACAACAGCAGCGCCGGCTTCCTTAGCCAGATCAGGCATTATTTCAGGAGTCGGGTTAGCCATCGGGAAGAGGATCGGCTTGTCAGCCATAGACTTTACCATTTCAGGAGTTACACAGCCGGGAGCTGAAACGCCGATGAATACATCTGCGCCCTTGATAACTTCTTCGAGGCTGCCCTTTCTCATCTGCTTATTTGTGATCTCAGCCATTTCGTCCTTCATGGGATTCATACCCTCGGGACGTCCCTTGTAGATGGCACCGTTTCTGTCACAGAGAACAACATCTTTAAGACCCATTGAAATGAGGAGCTTGATGATAGCGATACCTGCTGCACCGGCACCGGAAGTAACAACTCTTATCTCGTCAAGCTTCTTGCCGACTACCTTGAGAGCGTTGAGCATAGCTGCAAGAGTAACAACAGCAGTACCGTGCTGGTCGTCGTGGAATATCGGTATATCGCAGCATTCCTTGAGCTGCTTTTCAATCTCGAAGCAGCGTGGAGCGGAAATATCCTCCAGATTTACTCCGCCGAAGGAGCCTGCAAGGAGCTTAACTGTATTTACGATATCCTCGACCTTCTTGGAGCGGATGCAGAGCGGAACTGCGTCAACATCGCCGAAAGCCTTGAAGAGAGCACACTTGCCCTCCATAACCGGCATACCTGCCTCCGGTCCGATATCTCCGAGACCGAGAACAGCAGTACCGTCAGTTACGACTGCAACGAGATTTGAGCGGCGTGTGAGCTCATAGCTCTTGTCAACATCTTTCTGTATTTCGAGACAAGGCTGAGCAACTCCGGGAGTATAAGCCAGTGAAAGGTCGTCTCTTGTTTCAAGGGGAGCACGGCAGATAACCTCTACCTTGCCCTGCCATTCATAGTGTTTTTTAAGTGATTCTTCTGCGTAGTTCATGTGGGAACATCCTTTCTGAATTTGAGTAAATACCGGATCAAAGGCAGCTATAGTCCACAGACGTTCTGAAGCCTGACCGGTATAAAGTATTTATTTAAAATAGCGGAGGATATGATTATCCTCCGCATAATATTGAGCATTATCAGAATTCAAGCTGATCTATTACATTTCTGAGAGCCTGTGCGCTTGCCTGGAGCTTTGCGACCTCTTCGTCGGTGAGCTTCGGAGAAACTTCTCTTTCGATACCGTTGCTGCCGATAACAGCAGGGAGGCTGAGGCATATATCGTTGATACCGTATCTGCCGTTCATAAGAGTAGATACAGTGATGATATTATTTGAGTCACGGAGAATAGAATCGCAGATCTTGTTTACGCTCATTGCGATAGCGTAGAAAGTAGCGCCCTTTCTCTTTATTACCTCTGCACCGGCCTTGCGTACCTCATCGATGATCTCGTCTTCGTCGAGGTCAGCATGATCCTGATCCGCACAGTACTCATCAACAGGAACGCCTGCGATATTCATGATTGACCACGGGATGAATGAAGAATCGCCGTGCTCACCGAATACGTAAGCGTGGATGCTGTTAGGGCTGAGACCAACATGGTCAGCGATGATAGAACGAAGTCTTGAAGTATCAAGAGCAGTACCGGAACCAATTACCTGGCTTGGCTTGAGGTCAGTACACTTTAAAATAGTATAGGTAAGGATATCAACAGGGTTGCTGACGATAACATATATAGCATCGGGAGCATATCTTGCCACCTGCGGCATAACTTCCTTGATGATATTGACATTTGTCTGAGCGAGGTCAAGTCTTGTCTGACCGGGCTTTCTTGCGATACCGAGGGTAACAACAACGATATCTGATCCGGCAGCATCCTCATATGTGCCGTCATAGATCTCAACATTGTGGCCGAAGGAAACACCCTGGCGGATATCCATAGCCTCACCCTTAGCCTTAGCCTTGTTGATATCAACAAGAACTACATCAGAACAGGTTCCTGCAACGGCAAATGTATAAGCAACTGAAGCGCCGACATTTCCGGCACCGAGTATGGTTATTTTTGTACCATTCTTATCTCCCATAATATAAGCCTCCATGAAAGAATTATGTGTAAAAAACGATAAATATCGCTATTTTTCCAATATAGCTTTTACACTATCATTATAACATAAATACAAAAAATAGCAAGCAAATTAATGCACTTTGCTGAAAAATCGGGATTTCATACAAAACAGTCAAATAATCAACAAAATTTTTTCACTATGCGTATAATAGCTAAAATCAGACAAAAACGGGGATAAAGCCAGAATTTTGATGAATAATATGCGGTAAAACGTGAATATTATTTGAAATAATGAATATTTATCCAATAACTCTTGACAATATTTTCATAGGGTGTATAATAGATACATAACGTAAATCCATGCCGTATAAAGGCATTTATTTCAGGAGGTAATAACCATGGCAAACAAGAAGGATATCAAAAAGGTAGTTCTTGCATATTCAGGCGGACTTGATACATCTATCATCATCCCGTGGCTCAAGGAAAACTACAATAACTGCGAAGTTATCGCTGTTTCCGGTGACGTAGGACAGGGCACAGAGCTTGACGGACTTGAGGAAAAGGCTATCAAGACAGGCGCTTCAAAGCTCTATATCGAGGATCTTAAGGAAGAGTTCATCCAGGACTATGTATTCCCTACAGTTCAGGCAGGCGCTATCTATGAGAACAGATATATGCTCGGTACATCCTTCGCTCGTCCTATCATAGCAAAGAGAATTGCTGAGATCGCTATCAAGGAAGGCGCTGACGCTATCTGCCACGGCTGTACAGGTAAGGGCAACGACCAGGTTCGTTTCGAGCTGGCTATCAAGGCTTTTGCTCCTGAGATGCAGATAATCGCTCCATGGAGAGAATGGGACATCAAGTCCAGAGACCAGGAGATCGATTACGCTGAGGCTCACAACATCCCCCTGAAGATAAACAGAGAGACAAACTACTCAAAGGATAAGAATATCTGGCACCTTTCACACGAAGGTCTTGATCTTGAGGATCCTGCAAACGAGCCACAGTACGAGAAGAAGGGCTTCCTCGAAATGGGCGTATCTCCTATCGATGCTCCTGACAAGCCCACATATGTTACTATCCACTTCGAGAAGGGTGTTCCTACAGCTATCGACGGCAAGGCTATGAACGGCGTAGAGATCGTTTCTACACTCAACAAGCTTGGCGGCGAGAACGGTATCGGTCTTGCTGACCTGGTTGAGAACCGTCTTGTTGGTATGAAGTCAAGAGGCGTTTATGAGACTCCCGGCGGTGCTATCCTTTACCACGCTCACGAAGTTCTCGAGACTATCTGCCTCGACAAGGAAACAGCAAGAGTTAAGCAGTACCTCGGAATCAAGTTCGCTGATATCGTATACAACGGTCAGTGGTACACACCTCTCCGTGAGGCTATGAGCGCTTTCGTTACTGAGACACAGAAGACTGTTACAGGTGATGTAAAGCTCAAGCTCTACAAGGGCAACATCATCAACGCAGGCGTAACTTCACCATATACTCTTTATGATGAGGAAGTTGCAACATTCGATGAGGATGAGGTTTACAACCAGGCTGATTCTGCCGGATTCATCAACCTCTTCGGTCTCCCGATAAAGGTAAAGGCTCAGCTGGACAAGAAGAGAAACAATAAGTGATCTTACAGATGAACAGGCAGGGGAGCCTTCTCCTGCCTGTTGTGATTTAAACCATGATAAAAAGGAAAATAGGAGGATAATTATGGAATTCATTAACAGCAAGGATATCGTTGAGCTTTCAAATCCGGGAGTAGTTTCAAGACAGCTCCTTAATCCTGAAAACTCAGGCAGCGAAAGAGTTACGATAACAGAGGTTCATCTTGAAGTCGGTGCAAGCCAGCCAAGACACACACATGATGCTTCCGAGCAGATATGGTATGCTACAAAGGGCAGCGGAAAGCTTCTTTTAGCTGACGACCAGACAAAGGAGTTCAAAGCCGGAGATGTTGTAAGATTTGCTGACAAGGACGTTCACGGTCTGCTCAATGACGGTGATACAGAATTTGTCTATGTTTCGGTAACAGCTCCTCCGATAAACTTCGGATACGCTTACAAGGATAAGAAATAATATTAGTTTCTGTACGGCTTTTCAGCAAGGAGGATATATGGCAGATATAAGGCTCATGACTATCGATGACTACGATAAGGTCTACGCACTGTGGCTTTCCTGTGCCGGAATGGGACTGAACAATCTTGACGATTCAAGAGAGGGCATAGAGAAGTACCTCGCAAGAAATCCGGAGACCTGTTTCGTTGCAGAGGAAGACGGCAGCATAGCCGGAGTTATCATTGCCGGCAATGACGGAAGAAGAGGGTACATCTATCATACGGCTGTAACCCCCGACTACAGACGCCGCGGGATAGGCTCTGAGCTTGTGGACAAGGCATTGAATGCGCTGAAGTCGCTCGGTATAAACAAGGTCGCACTGGTGGTATTTTCAAGAAATGAGAACGGCAACGCCTTCTGGGAAAAGGTCGGATTCACCGTAAGAGATGACCTTACATACAGAAACATATCTCTCGCAGATATTGTGAGAATAGATACATAAAGGAGTAAAAGTAATGGCAGATATGATGTGGGCAGGAAGATTTTCAAAGCAGGTGGATGACACTGTAAATGCTTTCAATTCTTCTATTGCCTTTGACGCTCGTATGTACGAGCAGGATATAAAGGGAAGTATTGCCCACGCAACTATGCTGGGTGACTGCGGGATAATCCCGAAGGAGGACAGCCTTGAGATAATAGGCGGCCTCAAGGAGATACTTGCAGACCTCAAGTCCGGCAAGCTGGAATTTGATCCGGTTGCTGAGGATATACATATGTTCATCGAGGCAGAGCTTACAAAGCGCCTTGGTGACGTAGGAAAAAGACTCCACACAGCCCGTTCCAGAAACGATCAGGTGGCTGTTGACCTGAGACTTTATCTCCGTGACGAGATAGCTCAGATAAAGGAGCTTGTAGTCGAGCTCACAAAGACTATAATCGGCATGGCGAAAGAGCATACCGAGACTATCATGCCGGGATATACCCACCTCCAGCGAGCACAGCCAATTACCTTTGCCCATCATCTCATGGCATATGTATGGATGCTTATGAGAGATATCGAAAGACTTCAGGACACTGCAAAGCGCATGAACTACTGTCCTCTCGGCAGCGGTGCGCTGGCAGGAACTACATACAAGACCAACAGAAAGCAGACCTCAGAGCTTCTTGGTTTCACAGCTCCTATGGCAAACAGCCTTGACGGAGTTTCTGACCGTGATTATTGCATTGAGCTGAACTGTGCGCTGTCACTGCTGATGACTCATCTCTCACGTTTTTCCGAGGAAATAATCCTCTGGTGCTCATGGGAGTTCAAGTTCGTCGAGCTTGACGACGCCTTTGCAACAGGCTCATCGATAATGCCTCAGAAGAAGAATCCGGATGTAACTGAGCTCATAAGAGGAAAGACAGGAAGAGTAAACGGCGACCTTCTCACTCTCCTCACAATGATGAAGGGACTCCCCCTTGCATACAACAAGGATATGCAGGAGGACAAGGAAGCTATATTCGATGCTGTTGACAACGTAAAGCTCTGTGTAAAGACATTCACTCCAATGCTCTCTACAATGAGAGTGCTCAAGGACAATATGAGAAACGCCGCCGCAAAGGGCTTCATCAATGCCACTGACTGCGCCGACTATCTCGTAAAGAAGGGAATGCCTTTCCGTGATGCTTACAAGATAACAGGAACCCTCGTTGCAAAGTGCATAGAGAAAGGACTTACTCTTGAGACCCTGCCCTTAGAGGACTACAAGGCTATGACAGATACCTTTGACAATGATGTATACGAAGCTATCAGCCTTGACACCTGCGTAAGAGAGCGCAAGTCCGAGGGCGGTCCTTCACCTGACGCAGTTAAGGAGCAGATCGCACTTGCAGAAGCCCGTCTCGGAGAGATCCTCGGCTGATGAAGAAAAAGGATCTTATATTTACAATAGGTCTTTCAATACTCATGGGTATCATATGGGTGCTGGGCGTCCTTGCAATGGGACTCTGGATACCTGTAAGACCGAAGGCGTATCTTTACTGGTTCATAGGGATAGTTGTCATTACGCTGGTCATAAGCGTATGGCATTCCATGAAGGAGGACGAATCCGACCTTAAAGATCCCAAGAGACAGAAGTATATGCGAAAGACCACAAAGAAGAAAAAGAAGAAGAAAAAGTGAGAACGGAGGAATTCCAATGTCAGTTAAAGTATATATAGACGGCCAGGAAGGTACAACAGGCCTTAAGATACTGGAGCGTTTCGAGGGCAGAAACGATATCGAGCTGCTCCGTATCAGCGAGGATAAGCGCAAGGACTCCGCAGAGAGAGCAA
>JAAYBK010000210.1 GCA_012718885.1 Ruminococcus sp.
GACCGCAAGGAGATAAAGGACGTTACCTCCTATCTGGCCTTCATCAACAACCATAACGATATGCTGCGCTTCAAGCGTATAATAAATGAGCCGAAGAGAGGCATAGGCGATTCCACCCTCGCCCTTATCGAGGATATCAGCCGTGACCTCAAGCTCTCACCATTCGATGTTCTACGTACCTGCGAGGAGTATGCTCCTCTTGCAAAGAAGACATCTTCCCTCAAGAGCGCATACACAATGTTCGAGTACCTCACAGAGAAGTCCGAGACAATGCCGCTGGATGAGTTCCTTGATGTGGTGCTGGACAAGACAGGGTATATGGATTATCTGAAGACACTGGAAAATCCGGATACCAAGATCGAGAACGTTCAGGAGCTCCGTTCCTCAATGGCTAAGTATATGCAGGAGGCTGACGAGCCGACACTTGGCGGCTTCCTTGAAGAGGTGGCACTGTTCAGCGAGGCTGACCGTGATGCCGGAACTGACGATAAGGTAACGCTCATGACAGTTCATTCCGCAAAGGGACTTGAGTACGAAAATGTATTCGTTATCGGAATGGATGACGGTATCTTCCCAAGCTCCAGAAGCTTCGACAGCGAGGCTGACATGGAGGAGGAGAGACGCCTTGCTTATGTGGCTATAACCCGTGCAAAGAAGAGGCTTTACCTGACTAATGCCAGCCAGAGAATGCTCTTCGGTCAGACACAGAGAAATGTTACTTCACGCTTTATGCGTGAGATAGGCAGTGAGCTTATGGAGAAGCATGACAATGCCGCAGCCATGAGGAGCAAGCTGGAGGAAAAGGACAATTCCGTAACAGAGGTCCACTCCACTACTCTCCAGCAGCAGCTTGCAAGAAACAAGCTCCATGCAGGAACAGCGGCTAAGGAGGCTGTTACATATACTGCCGGCGAGCGTGTGGCTCACAATATATTCGGTGAGGGAACTATAGTTTCCGTAAAGAAAATGGCAAATGATTCAATGCTGGAGATAGCCTTTGAGAAGGTCGGCACCAAGAAGATAATGGCGAATTATGCAAAGCTGAAAAAGCTTTGATAAAAAATGAGTCGGTCAAGCCGAGGAAGACGAAGAGAGGCCGTCCTTCCGGAAGCGTTTCACTGTCCGGACTGCTTTTCAGGAGAGGCTCTGCCTCTCCTCGTACACCTCTCCGCCAGAGGATCAACGCCCCTCTGGGCTTCCATTTTTTGCCGCCTTCGGCTTTTTTATTTTTATCATGCTTCAGGAGATGTAAATTATGCGTAAAACCAAGATCGTATGTACGATAGGACCTGCCACAGATGACGAGAACATAATGCGTGAGCTCATGCTGGCAGGAATGAATGTTGCCCGCTTCAACTTCTCACACGGAGACTATGAAACTCACGAGAAGCGCCTGCGCCAGATCGAAAGGCTCAGAAAGGAGCTGGATCTGCCGATAGCTACTCTTCTCGATACAAAGGGACCTGAGATCCGTCTGGGAAAATTCGTGGACGATAAGCCTGTGGAGATACATGACGGCGAGCAGTACATCCTTACAACTGAGGATGTGCTCTGCGATGACAAGCGTGGAAGCATAAGCTTCAAGAAGCTGCCCCGTGATGTCAGCATGGGTACACGTATACTCATAAACGACGGTGTTATCGAGCTCCTTGCAGAAAAGGTAACGAATACGGATATCATATGCAGGGTAATACACGGCGGTACTCTTTCCAACAATAAGGGCATAAATGTTCCGGGAGTAAAGCTCTCAATGCCTTACCTCAGCGAAAGGGATATGGATGATCTTGAATTCGGCGCTAAAATGGGATTTGATTTTATTGCAGCAAGCTTTGTCCGCTCCGCAGCCGATATCAACTACCTGAGAAAATTCACCCAGAGCCTTGGCTGGTTCGATGTACGTATAATCGCTAAGATCGAGAATACAGACGGCGTTGAGAATATCGATGAGATACTCGAGGCTGCTGACGGAATAATGGTGGCAAGAGGCGATATGGGCGTTGAGATCCCATTCGAGCAGATACCTGCTATCCAGAAGGATCTTATCCATAAGGGCTATAATGCCGGAAAACAGGTGGTAACAGCCACACAGATGCTGGAATCCATGATAACCAATCCCCGTCCTACCCGTGCCGAGATAACCGACGTTGCAAACGCTATATATGACGGTACCAGTGCGATAATGCTCTCCGGAGAAACTGCTGCCGGAGCATATCCTGTAGAGACTGTAAAGACAATGGCTCTCATTGCAGAGACCACTGAGAACAATATCGATTACAAGGGAAGATTCTCAAAGAGAAGCTCCAATCCGGAGGGGAGCGTTGCCGAGGCTATTGCACACGCAACAGTTACTACCGCCCATGACCTGGACGCAAGGGCGATAATCACTGTATCCCTCGGCGGACAGACTGCAAGACTTATCTCGAAGTACCGTCCGCTCTGTCCGATAATAAGCTGTACAATGAGCGAGGTGGTATGCCGCCAGATGAATATGAGCTGGGGCGTTATCCCGTTCATCATCGATGAGAAGAACTCCACCGACGACCTGTTTGCCGCAGCTGTTGAGGCTGCCGAGTCCCACAGACTCGTCGAGGACGGAGACCTTGTAGCTATAACTGCCGGAGTTCCTCTTGGAGTTTCAGGCACCACCAACCTGATGAAGGTAGAAAAGATAGGCAAGTGAGATAAACAGAGGATATCGCAATGAAAATAATGCTGATAGTGCTTGGCATAATGCTGCTGTGTGCGGCAGCCGCCTATTTTATAGAGAATGCTTACGAGAACCGCAAACGGCTGCGTGATGCAGCAAGAGCTGCCGCTGCCGCAAAGCTCAGTCCGGAGGAGAAACGCATGGCTGAAATGGAAAAGCTCAGCGCCCTTTTCAGTGACGGAGTTATAACCCGTGACGAGTTCGACCGTATCCGGGAAGAACTTATGAAGCCGGATAACAGTGAGAAGTGAGCAGCACACTATTTCTCATAATTGCTCTTGACAATTCACACTGAATCGTGTATAATAGTAGCATATTCCAAAAGCAGTGATGAAAAGGAGTACGCACATATACCGATCAGCAGAGAGCTGCCGTATGGTGAAAGGCAGTGTGAGGAGTGTGCGGAAGTAGTTTCGGAGCTTCACGGGGGAAAGGCATAATCGCCGAGTAGTTCGTGACGTGACCTCACGTTACAGAGGAGGAGGCTTAACGGCCTCGCAGAGTGCGGATAGAGATATCCGAATTCAGGTGGTAACACGGACAATAGTTCGCCCTGAACCTAAAAAGGTTCGGGGCGTTTTTTTGCAGCGTGACGCTGCCCCCCGGCACATTGACACTCGTAAGCTTGCCCGCTTTGTACTTCGGACTTGGTTTGTTTTCGATTACGGCGCCGATGAAAGTGCGGGACTGAAATTTTTTGTGCATTACGAATTAATTAAAAGGAGAGATATTAATGGCAAAAGAACTTGCAAAGGCATATGACCCTAAGGACTTTGAAGACCGTATCTATGCGGCATGGAACGACAAGGGCTGCTTCCGTGCAGAGGCAGATCCTAAGAAAACACCCTATACTATAGTTATCCCGCCTCCGAATATAACCGGACAGCTCCACATGGGACACGCTCTTGATGAGACTCTTCAGGATATCCTTATCCGCTGGAAGAGAATGAGCGGCTACAGCGCACTCTGGCTCCCTGGTACTGACCACGCTGCTATCGCAACTGAGGCAAAGATCGTTGAGGCAATGCGTAAGGAAGGCGTTACCAAGGAGGATCTGGGCAGAGAAGGCTTCATGAAGAGAGCCTGGGAATGGAAAAAGCAGTACGGCGGCCGTATCGTTGAGCAGCTCAAGAAGCTGGGTTCATCCTGTGACTGGTCAAGAGAGCGCTTTACTATGGACGAGGGCTGTTCAAAGGCTGTAAAGGAAGTATTTGTAAAGTATTATGAGAAAGGCCTTATCTACCGTGGCGAGCGTATAATCAACTGGTGTCCTAAGTGTAAGACATCACTCTCGGATGCAGAGGTAACATATGAGGATCAGGCAGGCCATTTCTGGCACCTCCGCTACAAGATAAAGGATCAGGACGGTTATCTTGAGCTTGCAACAACTCGTCCGGAAACACTCCTGGGCGATACTGCCGTTGCAGTAAATCCTGCTGATGATCGCTACAAGGATCTCGTTGGCAAGACAGTTATCCTGCCAATAGTTCACCGTGAGATCCCTGTTGTTGCTGATGATTATGTTGAAATGGACTTCGGAACAGGTGTTGTTAAGATCACTCCTGCTCATGACCCTAACGACTTCGAGGTTGGTCTCCGCCATAACCTCCCTGTTATTAACGTAATGAACGACGATGCAACTATCGTTGACGATTATCCGGCATATGCAGGTATGGACAGATACGAGGCAAGAAAGAAGATCGTTGAGGATCTTGAAAAGGAAGGCGCTCTCGTTGAGATCGAGGACTACAGCCATAATGTAGGTACCTGCTATCGCTGCGGCACTACAGTTGAGCCTAAGGTATCAACACAGTGGTTCGTAAAGATGAAGCCCCTTGCAGGCCCTGCTATCGAGGCAGTAAAGAGCGGCGCTACAAAGTTCGTACCGGAGCGTTTTGACAAGATATACTTCCACTGGCTGGACAATATCCGTGACTGGTGTATCTCCCGTCAGATCTGGTGGGGACATCAGATACCTGCATTCTACTGCGATGAGTGCGGCGAAATGGTGGTAACAAAGGAGAACAGCGCAGTTTGTCCTAAGTGCGGCAAGCCTATGAGACAGGATCCTGACACCCTTGATACCTGGTTCAGCTCTGCACTCTGGCCGTTCTCAACTCTGGGCTGGCCTGAGAATACAGAGGATCTCAAATACTTCTATCCAACAAATACTCTCGTTACCGGATATGACATCATCTTCTTCTGGGTAATAAGAATGATGTTCAGCGGTCTGGAGAATATGGGCAAGGTTCCTTTCGATACAGTTCTCATCCACGGTCTTGTACGTGACGCACAGGGCAGAAAGATGTCCAAGTCACTGGGCAACGGTATCGATCCTCTTGAAGTCATCAATGAGTACGGCGCTGACGCTCTCAGATTCATGCTGGCTACAGGTAACTCACCCGGAAACGATATGCGTTATATCGATGACAAGGTAAAGGCTGCCCGTAACTTTGCAAACAAGCTCTGGAACGCTTCACGTTTCATTATGATGAATCTCCC
>JAAYBK010000211.1 GCA_012718885.1 Ruminococcus sp.
AATAGGCATAAAGCTTCGTGAGATAGGCAAAGTCAGACAGGTGATATGTGTTACACATCTGTCACAGATAGCGGTTATGGCTGATAATCATCTTCTGATCGAGAAAAATACTGTCGGGGAACGAACTGAAACAAGAGTAGAGCAGCTCTCTATAGACGGAAGGGTTGCCGAGATTGCAAGAATAATGGGTGGAGATTCTCCTTCGGAGCTTATGCTTGAAAATGCCCGAGCCGAAATAGAACACGCAATAAAAATCTGATTACAGGTAGTGATGAATTGAAGATATATTCAACCAGACACGGTCAAACAGAATACAACCGAACTGATACGATACTCGGAACAACTGATATAGAGCTCAATGAAATCGGTATCAGTCAGGCACATGAACTTGCAGATACAATCTGTAAGCTCGGGAATATAGATATCATTATTGCTTCTCCTATGAAAAGAGCATTAAAAACTGCTCAGATTGTTGCAGAGACTATCGGGAAAGAAATAATTGCAGATGACAGGCTCAGGGAGTGGGATTACGGCAGATATGAAGGAAAAACAAGATTTACCGAAGGTTTTGCGGAAAACAAGCTGAATTTCGGAGTTCGTATGGGAAACAGCGGCGAATCACTTCTCCAGCTCAGCCACAGAGTTTATTCTGCACTTGATGATATTATAGAAAAATACAATGAAAAAAACGTCTTGATAGTAAGCCACGGCGGTGTGTGCAGAGTTATCGAGACTTACTTTAATGATATGTCTACAGAAACATTTGCTGGCTGGTTTATGGGCAACTGCCAGCTGCTTGAGTATGATATATGACAGGAGGCATAGTATGAAAATAGGAGTTGATTATTATCCTGAACAGTGGGACAGCGCACTGTGGGAAAAGGACGCTGATCTCATGGCTAAGACCGGCGTAAAAGTAGTTCGTATTGCAGAATTCGCATGGTCAAAGCTGGAACCGAAAGACGGTGAATTTGTTTTCGGCTGGCTGGATGAGCTTATGAGGATATTTGCAAGATACGGCATAGATGTAGTCATGGGTATTCCCACAAACTGTCCACCTTTATGGCTCTACAGAACACATCCGGAGATAGTGATGCGCGGCGCCGACGAAAAACCGATACAGACAGGAATAAGAGGCCATAGATGTATCAATTCTGACGTCTTCCTTTCATATGCAAAGCGTATAACAGAGCGTCTCGTAAGGCATTACTCGTCAAGCAGCCAGATAATTGCGTGGCAGATAGATAATGAGCTTGAAGCATATCATTGTACATGTGAAGTATGCAGAAAAAAATTCAGAGAATGGCTTCTTGATAAACATGACACACTCGAAAATATCAATGCTGTTTTCGGTAACAGTGTATGGAGCGGCGAATACAGCGATATTTCAGAGGTGCAGCCTCCAACAGCTTACCCCAAGACCTGGCAGAATCCCTCACTTTGCATGGAATACCAGCGCTTCAGTTCTGAGTGTACCGCAAAGTATGTAAAAGAACTTGCAATGATAATCAAGCGTGAGATCCCGAAGGCAAAGGTAACTGTCAACGCATGGCTGGGTGGAAGCAAACCTGATATATACAAATTCTTTGACGAGGTAGATTTTGTATCATTCGATAATTATCCGCCAATAAATATCCCCGCTGATAAGGATGAGCTTTATTCTCATACATTTTTCCTCGATATGATGCGTGGAGTAAAAGGTAAGAAATTCTGGATAATGGAGCAGCTCAGCGGTCCAACAGGCAGCTGGGAGCCTATGTCTCAGACTCCAAGACCGGGGCAGATCATGGGTTATTCTCTTCAGGCAATTGCTCATGGCGCAGATACGGTCATGCATTTCAGATGGCGAACTGCAGTTACCGGTGCAGAGATGTTCTGGCACGGTCTTATAGACCATAGCAATGTCCCCGGCAGACGTTTTAACGAATTCGCTGAACTTTGCAAATCAATTTCAAAACTTGGTGTAATAGATACCACCGAGATCGTTTCGGATATAGCAATACTCTATTCCCCTGAAAACGAATGGGCATTCAAGATCCAGCCTCAGACGGAGGGGTTTGACTATATCCAGCAGCTCCGCTTCTTCCACAAGGCATTTTCACACTACGGAGCAAACGTTGACGTTGTTTCTCCTGAAGCTGATCTTTCATCTTACAAGGTCGTAATTGCACCTGCAATGTTTGTTTATAAAAAGCAGGCGGCCGAAAACATATACAGGTATGCCATAAACGGAGGAACGCTTATTCTCACCAATAGAAGCGGCGTAAAGGATCAGAACAACAATTGTATGATGCAGCCGCTTCCAAGTGTGTACAAAGAGCTTGTCGGCGCTGAGGTTTCAGAATATGATCCTATCGGAAATAATAACCAGACAATAGTTGATTTTGCCGGTAACAGGTTTTCATGCAGTCAGTGGTGCGATATCCTTAGTCTAACTACTGCAAAGGCATATGCAGAATATGATGACGGATTCTACAGATGCTGTCCAGCCGTGACCATGAATCGCTATTGCAGCGGTGTTATCTATTATGTGGGAACAGTATGTGAAATGGATTTCTACAAGAGCTTTGCAGGAAATGTAATGCTACAGACTGGTATCCCTCGTCTTAACGACCTGCCGGACGGCGTAGAAGTTACAACAAGGACGAACGGTCTTGATGATTTTATCTTCTTCTTCAATAATTCTGATGAAGGCGCAGAGATACGCCTGCCAAAGGCTATGTACAGCGTTATAGATTCCGTAGGAAAGGACAGGATATCTTTAAAGCCGTTCGGATTTGATATCGTAAGGAAATAAGCATGAAAATAATAGTACAGAGAGTAACAAGAGCTTCGGTCACTGTCGATGGGAAAATGATAGGCAAAATTGATACAGGATATCTTCTGTTGTTCGGCGCAGGCCACGATGACACCGAAGATGACTGCCGAAGGCTTGCCGATAAGATCATAAATCTGCGTATTTTCTCCGATGAGAACGGTAAGATAAACCTTGATCTCGCCGCTGTAGGAGGCTCACTGCTCGTTGTCCCGCAATTCACGCTTTATGCCGACTGCCGAAAAGGCAACAGACCTAATTTTATTCAGGCAGCAAAACCTGAGGCTGCAAATAGGCTCTACGAGTTCTTTGTAGAATATTGCCGAAGCAAAGGTGTTCATACTGAGACAGGTTCGTTCGGTGCGGACATGAAGGTTGAGCTTCTCAACGATGGACCATTTACAGTTATACTTGAATAAACGAATAAGATCACTTCTTATGTAAATAATAGCGTAAGAGGTGATCTTTTTGATGAGAAAAAGAGGAGAAAATGGTATTGTTCTGCTTATCGCTGTGTTTTTTCTGATGTTCAGCGTTATAGTCATTGATTATTTTGATCTTTCGACGACAAAAAAACATACAGAAGCTGCCGAACAGAGAGTAGAACTGACTGTTTATGCGCCGTTAACTTACGGAACTATATATGACAGGAATATGAGACCGCTTG
>JAAYBK010000212.1 GCA_012718885.1 Ruminococcus sp.
CTTGAATTCTCAGGTTCATGTGCAGGCTGTGCTGAGACTTCTTATGCAAGACTCATCACACAGCTCTTCGGTTCCAGAATGTACATCTCCAACGCAACCGGATGTTCTTCAATCTGGGGCGGTCCTGCTGCTACATCACCATACACTGTTGATGCAAACGGCCACGGTCCTGCATGGGCTAACTCACTGTTCGAGGACAACGCTGAGCACGGTCTCGGTATGTATCTCGGTCAGAAGGCAATCCGTGAGAGACTCATTGAGGAAGTAAAGGAAATCGCTGCAAGCGACAAGGCATCTGCAGAGCTTAAGGCAGCTGCTGATGAATACCTCGCAACAGTTAACGACGGCGCAAAGAATACAGCTGCAACAGCTGCACTCGTTGCTGAGCTCGAGAAGTGCGCTGACAAGTGCGAGAAGAGCGCAGATATCGTTGCAAACAAGAACTACCTCTCCAAGAAGTCTGTATGGATCTTCGGCGGCGACGGCTGGGCTTATGATATCGGTTTCGGTGGTCTTGACCACGTTCTCGCTACAGGCGAAGATGTAAACATCATGGTATTCGATACTGAGGTTTACTCCAACACAGGCGGACAGGCTTCCAAGTCCTCTAACATCGGTCAGGTAGCACAGTTCGCAGCAGCTGGTAAGGCAATTGCTAAGAAGCGTCTTGCTGATATCGCTATGAGCTACGGCTACATCTATGTTGCACAGATCGCTATGGGTGCTGACATGAACCAGACACTCAAGGCAATCAAGGAAGCTGAGGCTTATCCGGGACCGTCACTCATCATCGGCTATGCTCCTTGTGAGATGCACTCCATCAAGGGCGGTATGACTAACTGTCAGGCTGAGATGGAAAAGGCTGTTAAGTGCGGCTACTGGAATAACTTCCGTTACGATCCTCGTCTTGCTGCTGAGGGCAAGAACCCATTCCAGCTTGATTCCAAGGCTCCTACAGAGTCATATCAGGACTTCATCATGAACGAGGCTCGTTACAGTGCACTCACACGTTCCTTCCCAGATCGTGCTAAGGAGCTCTTCGAGAAGGCTGAGCAGACTGCAGCTAATCGTTACGAGTACCTCACAAAGCTCGCTGAGAAGTAATTTACAGCAGCGTGACGCTGCCCACCTTTCACGTTGACGCTTACGTCAGTTTAACGTGTACTATGCTCATACGGATTTTCGTTTAACTACGGAAATATAGTAATCTCCCCGATACTTCAATGTATCGGGGAGATTTGTTATGCCCTCACAAAAGAACTCCCTGATACCTTACAGCATCAGGGAGTTTCTTTACATCTTCTTATTGTAATAAGCCGTAACACCTAAATACACAAAGATTATAAAAGTCATACAGCAGGAAAGTACACGGCTGATCGTAATGTCAATGTAGTTAAATACTATTGCCGCCAGTGCTAAACCCAGTACGATCAAAACGAATGATGTCCTTGAAGCAGTCATCATTATCTGATTATTGCGTTCATCAGTATTGCGTACATAAAGGCTCTTGAAAAGGTTTTCGTCATTAAGTGCCATCTTATTTCTCCTGATAAACATCAGTGAACAAATGAGCAGTGTAATAAAAACGATAGCCGTAGTATCAATTCCCGATCCACCGTCTCCGCTAAAGATCGCATAGCATAACATTGCTGCGATGCCAACGGCTGATACACCTGCCAGTATCCAGTATGACCTGATATCCTTCTGAAGTTTGTTTCTGAATTCTTCCATAACCATTCTCCTTTAAATGTTCTCCTCGCCCTCAAAAATAAACAGCTCCTCGATAGTGGTTCCGAAAAACTGTGCCGCCTTGTGTGCAAGCGTGAGGGACGCATTGTATTTTCCGTTTTCAAGTGATATTATAGTCTGTCTTGTGACAGATAGTGCATCAGCGAGCTCCTGCTGAGTGACCTTTCTTTCTTTGCGAAGCTCCTGTATCTTGTTTTTCAAATCATCATCCTCCTCAGAGGTAAAGTTAACTTTACAATATTAGTATAGCAAGCTTTACATTATTTGTCAAGTACACTATACATATTTTTATTATTTAACATACTTCTTCTTTCAAAAAATGCCCCTTCTTTGCAAAGGGGCATTTCTTACCATTATCAGGTATTTATTTCTTTAATATGTACGCTCATTTCTTCTTTCTGTAAATGAATTTATAGTTTTATCGCAACTTCCGCACTTTATGTATACTGTACGTGATTCGTAAGAACGAACTTTCTTATACCACCATGTTCCATTTAAATATACATAACTCCAAACTTCATGGTACTCCCAGTTGCTTGAAGTTCTGTACGAATAACCGTGATGCTGACAGGTTGATGCTGCACTTGCTGTTAATGTAGTGTTTGATTTTGGTGTGACTGCCTTAGTAATAGTTGCACCGGTTCCGAGCATAGTGAATGCCAAGGCGATTGCTGAGACTTTTTTAACGATTTTGTTCATTTGGTATTTCATCCTTTGTATAATATTTAAGGCTTGCGTAGCCTTATATTAATATTATACAGTATTATATTGCTTTTGTCAAGGCAGAAATGTCGGGTTGTCCGTCCTTTCCAGGAGGTAGTCGATAGATACGCCGAAATAATCCGCAAGCATTATCAGTGTCCGGTAATCCGCCTCATGCTCGCCTGTCTCATAGCGGCTTATGCTGTTCTGGTTCATATTCAGCTCGATCGCAAGTCTCTGCTGTGTAAGCTTCTTCGCTTTTCTTAACTCCTTAAGCCTCATCGTTTTCCACCAAAATGCAAGTCGTGATTTGTGCGTTTAGTAGAATATTTTTCATATCCTTGACTTATATGCTTAATATATAGTATCACGTCACTTATCAAGCACAAGTACAACACTGAAAAACTTCTTTTTGAAGAGAAAGATAATGAATAATCGAATCAAACTCATTATCTGAATCGTCAGCTTTTTCAAAAGAATGATTATTAGCTTCAACAAATTTTTTAGTATAGTTTTCAACCATTTCAATTAACAAATCCGAATTTTCAATTAAAATCGTTATCGTTTCTCCTCCAGCACCTTCAATATTTCTCAAATTATCAATCGAACTAATGAGCGCATCAATTGTTTTTTCAGTAAGATTCGCATTTTTAATTTCATTAAAATATCTTTTCAAAGACTTATTAAAATCACTCACATACGAAGATTCTTTTTTGTCATTTTTGCTTTTATTTTTTATTACAACATATGTTATTCCAGCAACAGCAACTACTACAAGAGCACCTGCAATTATAGTCTTATTATTCTTTAGAAAGCTACTAAGTTTTTTTCTAATACTATCTGTACCGGATACAATTATGGCATTACCATCATTTGAAGCACTTTTGGTATTTTCATTTTTTAAATCACTCATACAATTATCATTATTATCCGAATTGTCATCTTCTGATAAAAAAGTCACAAATTGCCCATCTGGATTTCTTACAACGCCGCCATATCTAATAAGTGTGTTATTATCGAGCCCCTGCTCAATCTCAGGTGGAATGATAAAATTAACTTGTATAACTCCCATAATATACCTCCACATAATTAAGTATAAAAACATCTATAAATATCATAACACTTTTGTGCGAATAAATCAAGATTTATATATATTTTTGTGGATTATCGCCCTTGATGTATAGAAACAACATAAAAATATCCACCGTCTACTTTCATTTGTAAACGGTGGTATATTTTATGATATTATCTGCTATGGCCAAAGTGACCGTGACTTCCGCCATGGCCTCCGCCGCCTCCGAAACCGCCTCGGC
>JAAYBK010000213.1 GCA_012718885.1 Ruminococcus sp.
GATTTTGTCAAGTACTTTTTTCAAGTTTTTTCAAAATCTTTTTTTGTGACCGCCGCCCCTTTCGAAGCAGCTTTAATATTATATCACTGTCTCTTCGGTTTGTCAAGTGCTTTTTTCAAACTTTTTTAAGTTTTTTCTAAGCTCTTGTGCTCTCCGTCGACAGCTTTATTATTATAGCACCTTTTTAGTCTCGTGTCAACCATAAAGTTTTCAACTTATTGATCACAAAACTGTTGAAAACTTCTTTCGTGTCCTACATTACAATAAAAAAACATCCCTGCACTTGCAGGGATGTGAATATTCATATTGATTACGGAGTCGGTGCTGGTGGATTTGTTGTAGGACTAACTGCCGGCTGTGAAAGTTCAGCGTCTGAGAATGAGAAGCCCTTTATAGCTGTTGAACTCTTCTTTGAACGCTGCTTCGGATATGAACCGAGTGTACGATCCTTATCATTCTTAGCGCAAACAACTGAAAGAACCTGATAGTTCTTTATATGGATCTTATAAACGACCTGCTCAGGAGTTTCAACCTTATTATTTACTGCATCTCCAAAAGCCTTATCGAGTGTTGCGTCTTTTCCCTTTTTATTAAGAGAAGCATCGCAAGCATATCCTTTCTTTCCGTCCCAGTAATAGTAGAAATCATCTGAAGTGGAACCAAAGTAAAGCTTAGCCTTATCTTCCTCGATCTTTGCATTTGTAGCAGCAAGCTTATCGCCGGTCTCACTGGTCTTTCTTTTCTCCAGCATTTCGATTTCCTTGTTGAGCTCACGGTCTCTGAACTTGTACTTTATGCATTCGCTTTGAGCGGCATTAAATACAACTCGTGAATTGTTATTCTGTGTACTGAGTTTCGCCTGTGTTATGAAATAATTCCAAGTAGGAATAAGAATTGCAACTAATATACCTATTATAGTAACTACAATGATCAACTCGACCAGTGTAAAGCCCTTTTTGCTCTTTGTTTTCATGTAAACACCTCCAACTAAAATGTTCAATTACATTATACCAAACAATTCATAATTTGTCAATAAAAATCCAAGCATTTTACTCACAAATTTCTGCACCTGTTATTGTGCAATCAGCCAAGTAATTCAAGGGCTTTTTTCAGCTGTGTGTCGCTGAAAGTCCCTATCAGTGACTCGTCCATTTCAAGAACGATGTCGGGGGTGATACCTATCTCGTTATAGCATTCCCAATCCCCTACTGTGTAATAGCCATTTGTAAATTTTATCTCGTCGCCGTTGCTCAGTTCCTTCACATCCTGGAAAACTCCTTTGCCGAAGGTCTGAGTTCCAACAACAGTCACATTATCATAGTTCTGCATAAACAAAGCAGTCATCATCTCTGATGCACTTGCTGTTTTTCCATTAACAAGAATAACTACTGGGAGTGAAAATTCATTTCCACTATCACCCATCTCAAAATCATAGTCATCATCATTGTCTATAAAGCAGTGCACAACACCAGTCTTCAAGAAAAGATCAGAAATAGAATTTTCCTCAACTATTTCACCGCCGCCATTGTTCCTCAGATCAATTATCATCCCAGAGGCATTTGGTATGAGGGGGGTCACCTTTTCACTGAAACTTATACTTGTTACACTTGCAAATCCATTTATCTTAGCTAAAAGGACATTTCCGTTGATCATTTCAGCTTCGACATCTAACTTCCTATTATCATAATCTTCCGCTTCTTCATTTTTATCAACATAAGTTGTGTATATATCAAAAAGTGACATATACCCCTTAGCGGAAGCTTTTTCAGGATCTACTCCCTCCGGGAGCTTTTTATCATTCTCATCGAGAATCTGCTGGACCTCCATGAGAACACTGTTATTATTGGCAAAATCGATTTTTTTCTTCTGTATGCCGTACATCGTGCCCATGCCCGCAGCAATGCCTGCAACAGCACACACTATACCTGTAATTATTACACCGTTCCTATTCATCTGAACTCCTTAAAAAAAACCTCTCTCTTTCGAGAGAGGTTTTTTATTAAACTAAATCTTAGCTCTGTGCAGCAGCAGCATCTGAACCAGAAGCTGTACCAACCTTCTTTTCTACCTTTCCTCTAACGTCGTCTTTTGTAGGCTTTGTGCCGCCGATCTTATAATCAGAAGCTGTGATAAGTCCGCCTGGGTATGTGCCGTAGTATGTACCGTCTGTGTTAACGTATGCGCCAACTGCAGTACCGTCTACGAAGTAGATACCAGCGTGCTTACACTTTGAGATGTCACTGAAGTAGTTCTTAACGTAGTCATCTACCTTGCCAGTAATATCAGCATTGGTCCTAAACTTACAATCGTTACCAAATTCAGCAGCCACAGCGCCAATGGAAGTACCGTCGATCCAGTACTCGCCTGAGATGTCAGCGTTGTCCTTGTTCTCGAGATCCATCATCATGGATGAACCAGCCTTAGCAAGTGAGCTTGAAGCTGAATCAGCAGAAGAAATCTTGGACTTCTTTACGTAGCCGAGCATAGCGGGAACGAGGATTGCTGCGAGAACACCGATGATAGCGATAACAACGATGAGCTCAATGAGTGTAAAACCTTTCTTTGTAGTTTTCATAAGAAAACCCTCCTTATTAAAAATTTTGTGTGGCCTTTAGCCATCACACGTTATTTTGGTTCGGGGAATTATATACCCTTGGTAGATTTCCTCGGGTTCTGACCTGACCTCTTTGGTTCGATCAGCTCCGGAGATCTCCCTTCGGATTGTCTCCCTTTCCCTTCCCTGTGATTATAGTATAGCACTTTATTCATAGAATGTCAACAGATTTCTTAAAAAAAAATGGCTATAAACGCATTTTTTACATTGAAACGGTAAATAGGCACTTTTTTTTTCATGTTTCCGTCAAAATGCACAACGTTCTGTGAATAAGTAAAATGATTTGCTTTGTTTTTACGATTTTAATATTTCAATGCGTATACCGACATTTTTATATTACTCTTTGTATAGTGCTTTTTGAGGGCATTTTTTTGTGACTTTAAAGGTTTTTTATAGAAAATTCTTGACAGGCGAACAGAAAAATATCAGTATTTCTCCCCATTGATTTTTCATATACCCCCTCTGCGGCAGCTCTTTCACCTACATTATAATATAAAAAGAGCAGACCTGAGTCTGCTCTTTTATCATTATTATCAAACGTTCATGCCGCCTGTGGGTGAACCACCGAACTGGCTGAGGAATCTGTAGTACTCCTGCTTATCCTGACACTTCTCGATAGCGTCAACTTCACCGATGACATTCTTAGCAGTAAGTCTTGCAAGCTCCTGGTCGAGGGACATCATGCCCTGCTGCTTACCTGTCTGGATAGCAGACTGGATAAGGTGGATCTTGTTATCACGGATCATAGCTGAGATAGCGTCAGTTACGTTCAGGATCTCCATGCAGGCGATACGTCCTGTACCGTCCTTCTTAGGAATAAGTGTCTGCGAGATAACGCCTACGAGGTTATTAGCAAGCTGAGTTCTGATCTGCTGCTGCTGGTGCTCCGGGTAAACGTCGATGATACGGTTGATAGTATCAGCGGCAGATGTTGTATGAAGTGTTGACATTACGAGGTGTCCGGTCTCGGCAGCGGTTACGGCGGCCTGGATAGTCTCGAAGTCACGCATTTCTCCTACGAGGATTACATCCGGGTCCTCACGAAGAGCAGCACGGAGTGCAAGAGCGAAGTCAGGAACGTCGTCACCGATCTCACGCTGGTTTACCATACATCTCTTATGCTCGTGAACGTACTCGATCGGATCCTCAACAGTGATTACGTGAGCACTTCTGTTCAGGTTTACGAAGTCGATCATACCTGCAAGGGTAGTTGACTTACCAGAACCGGTAGGGCCGGTTACGAGAACGAGTCCACGGGGACGCATTGCGAAGTCAGCGAGTATCGGAGGAAGTCCGAGATCCTCAAGTGTAGGGATATCATTTCTCAGAAGACGGATAGCGATAGCAGGCTTACCCTTCTGGAAGTATACATTTACACGGTGACGGTAGCCGCTTCTTGTCTGGAACGAGAAGTCGGTATCGTGGTGGTTGTTTATGCTTGTCTGCTGAGCATCGTTTGTCATCTGATGAACGATGTCGAGTATTTCCTCTTCGTCCATTTCCGGATACTGAGAACGCATGGTTCTGAGAGTACCGTTAAGACGTACTACAGGAGCGATCCTGTCTGTGAAATGAAGGTCTGAGCATCCGAGAAGACGAACCTCATCCAGTATTCTATGAATTTCTATAACTCCCATTGCTAAAGTCCTCCCTAAAATTATACAGTATATGTTGTTCTGATAAGCTCAGCTATTGATGTCTGGCCAGCCTGAACAAGCTCTGAAACGTTATCACGAAGAAGCTTTGTTCCGTTTGCCTTAGCAGCAGCCTCGATCTCTTCCTTGGAACCGTTTGCTGCGATGATGCTTGATACAGCTGTGTTACAGTGGATGATCTCGTGGATAGCAGTTCTTCCCTTGTAACCTGTATTATTGCAGGACTGACATCCACATGGCTCAAATATCTGTATTGAATGAGGTACCTGCATGAGTTCGTTTTCTTCCTCAGTAGACATTCTTGGTGTCTTACACTCGGGGCAGAGAACCTTAACGAGTCGCTGTGCGATAACACCGATAAGTGAAGTAGCGACCATGTATGGAGCAACGCCCATATCAACGAGACGGACAACAGTTGAAGCAGCATCGTTTGTATGGAGTGTTGAAAGAACAAGGTGTCCGGTGATAGCGGCACGGATACCGATATCTGCGGTCTCCGAGTCACGCATCTCTCCGACCATGACGATATCAGGGTCCTGACGGAGGATTGAACGAAGGGCTGCGGCGAAAGTCATGCCGGCCTTCTGGTTAACCTGACACTGATTGATTCCATCGATAGCTTTTTCGACAGGGTCCTCAACGGTAACGACGTTAACGTTTGGCTTTGCGATCTCACCGAGAGCCGCATAAAGGGTAGTTGTTTTACCTGAACCGGTAGGTCCTGTAACAAGGATAACTCCCTGAGGAACTCGAAGCATTGATTCAAAGAGCTGGTAGTTGTAGTCTGACATACCGAGGTCTGTGATCTTACGAAGAGCGATCTGTCCTGTTGAAAGGATTCGGATAACTATCTTTTCACCGTGAACCATAGGAAGTGAGGAAACACGGACATCAAGAGTAGTTCCGTCAACAACCTGTGAGAAACGGCCGTCCTGCGGGATTCTCTTTTCAGCGATGTTCATGCCGCTGATAAGCTTAAGACGAGTTGTAAGAGCGCTGTGAACTGCGCTAGAAATATTCATAAGCTCAACAAGGTCACCGTTTACACGGATACGAATTCTTGTGTACTTCTCGAAAGGCTCGATATGAATATCGGTAGAGTCTGCTCTGTAAGCGTTCTCGATGATAGTTGTAGCAAGCTTAACGATAGGAGCGTTTTCAACTCTGTCCTTGGACTCTTCGTCATCCATTGTTCCGAGGTCAGTGTTCATTGCAGCAAGCTCGCCAACCACGCTGTCAACGTTCTGCATTGAATAGCACTTACCGATAGCCTTATTGATGGCTGACGTTGTAGCCAGTACAGGAACTGTATCCATACCTGTGGATACCTTGATATCTTCCAGTACAATGAAGTTTACAGGATCATTTGTAGCAACGGTGAGACGCTTACCCTGAACATTGATAGCGATAACCGTATGCTTTCTTGCCAGAGCCTCAGGAACCATCTGAACTGCCTCAGTATTGATATCGATGCTATCGAGATCAACATACTGAACTCTCAGATTTCCTGCGAGAGCCTTAGCGAAGTTTACCTCCGACATAAAGCCCAGCTCGACAACAACGTCACCGAACTTCTTGGTGCCTCCGGCCTCTTTCTGTGCCGCAAGAACCTGCTGGAGCTGATCGTTTGTGATCAGGCCCTGATTGACTAAGTAGTCACCAATTCTCTCGTTTCTCATAACAAACCTCCGCTTATAAAAATTTACTTGAAATTTTTTGCATATGTGATATAATATAAATATTACATTATAATTATATTAAAGGAGGGTAAAACTCATGATGGACTTTGAAAATATGCTCCATAACGAATTTACCAGCAATTCCTTCAGATTCATTTTTCTCGGACTCATCTTCCTCCTTGGAATATGTATCGGAAGCTTCCTCAACGTTGTTATCCTGAGAGTACCGAAAGGTGAGTCGCTCATCAAGCGGTCATCGCACTGTATGACCTGCGGCGCAAAGATCAGACCCATTGATCTCATCCCCGTATTCAGCTGGCTGATGCTTCGTGGAAAATGCCACAACTGCGGTGAAAAGATCTCTGCACGTTATCCCGTTGTTGAAGCACTTAACGGAATACTTTTCGTACTTACATTCTGGGTGCTTGATATCAATGCTAAAGCCATAATAACCTGTCTGCTCATGTCTCTGCTCATTGTAGTAGCTTTCATGGACTGGGACACAATGGAAATCGATCTCCGAATACTTGCGATCATTCTTCTCTGTGCCGTTCCGATGCATCTTTTTACAGATGGCTGTGTATCCATCAAGAGCCACATAATCGGAGCACTGGTCATAAGCGTTCCTTTCTTTATAATAGGTGAAGTCAGCAGACCGTTCATCAGAAAGAAATGCGGTGAAGACTTCCGTGCTATTGAACTCGGCGACACACTTCTTATGGTGGCAGCCGGAGCTGTTGTAGGAACTCGTGTTATTATCGTTTCAACACTGATAGGATTGGTTGCCGCAGCTATCGGCGGCATGATAAACAAGATAGTGACCAAGGAATCGAAATTTGCCTTCGGACCTTTCCTTTCGATCGGAATCGCTATCGGACTTCTCTGGGGAGAAAAGATCGCCGACTGGTATCTTGGTCTCATGAAGTTTGAATAAAAGCAAAAATAAATTACAGGCAGCAGCATTTGAACTGCTGCCTGTTTTTTTATTTTATTTCATATCAGGAAGTGTATAGATGAAGTAGAGACACTGACCAGGCTGCGCCTCATAACCGCAGTAACGCTGATTAATGAGTCTTGCTTCCTGTGGGTTGATCTGCTCATAATCCCACTTTCCATCTGAAGGAGTAGCTATATCAACCATCTTTTCAGGAGTAAAGTCTCCTTCGTTGGTCTCACCGGACCATCTGATCGGACCATACTTATCCTGAACCTTATCGCTGCTGAACGAAGAATTGATGTTTACCAGTGAAACATTGATATTAGTCAGAGCGAAAGGAGCTTTGAACAGAAGGGTTGAATAATCATAAGCCTTCGTCGGATCAACTGCCTTTGTGTTACCGATAGAGTCATCCTTTTTGTAAGTCATAACACTAAGGGAGAAAAGATCCTTATTAAACTTATAAGGTGATGATGAAGGATCAACAGGCTCAACTTTTGCGTAATAAACGTCAGTCTTATCATCAGTTGTATCAAAGACCTTATCGCCTGCTGCATCAACACAATTGTTTATGATCGAGGAATCGGAAACGTTTGTCTGCTTGTTATAGCCAGGAATAAAGTAGAAGTTGTAGTTCTCATAGTAGACAGGGTTTATAACGCTGTCATCCTTTTTAACGAGCCTAACTTCACAAGCCTTTGGGATATATTTCTGAACATCGTTTCCATTGATATCCTTTGTCTTTTCCTTGGACTTGTTGACCCATGAATATGCAGCCCAACCTGCTGTGAAGTCGTACTCATACTCTGTTACCTTACCGCCGGCACCGCTGTCCACCTTGAGCATTCTTACCTTGCCTGTAAGCGGATCCTCTGTACCGGGATTAGTTCTGTTGTTATAGTGATTAGTTACGAAGTTCTTTATAGCGTCTTCCTCTGAAACTTTGTTACCGTCCAGGTCAACCATGTCACCGGAGAACACCTCGATAGCGTCAGCATATCTCAGTGTGCCTTCAAAATAGCGCTTCATATTGTCAACTGCTGCTGAATTTGCTTCCTGCAGCGAAGCGTTCTTAATGATCTTGTTGACAGGATTGATGATACTCATCGTTCCCACCATAATGATACCGAAGATCGCCATGACTATAATGAGCTCGATAAGGGTAAAGCCCTTTAAAGTTTTCTTGTTCTTCATCAGACCGCCCCCTTACGTTGTCGGACCGGTTGTGGTCGGTGCAGCGGTTGCAGCCTCAGTCGGCTTCTGGATCTCGATGAACTTGAAATGGCCGCTGTCGTTATCAGGATCAGGAACAACATTTCCGTTTGAATCGTAAACGATATTTCCTGAATCGTCAAGCTTTGGCTTTTCAACGCTGTACATCTTGCCGGAAACCTTTACAGTCTTTCCGCCGCTCTGACCTACTTCGATCTCGTAATCCTTATTTATAAGGATAGCATTTGCATCATGCTGTGCTTCAGCGATCGGACCCTCGTCATTAACCTTCTGGTTATACTTACGGGCTGATCTCTGATGAGCGTCGGTAGCATTACCGACACCCATTAGAACCATTCCGAGAAGAGCGAATACTAATATTGCGATTATAACTTCAACGAGAGTCATGCCACGAAGCTTCTTTTTAGATTTTTTCATGTGTCATTCCTCCTTAATAGTCGAGATAATCAACAACTGCATAAGTATGAGCACCGTCTGCGGATTTAAACTGAGGTCCAGGACCACCGCTCTGCTTGATGTAGAGAAGTGTCCAGTCATTCTGTGAAGGATAGTCGTAAACGTTGAAGCATCCTACGATACCGAGACGCTCACAATTCTTTCCTCCGCCTGCCGAGCCCTTTGTATTCATATCTTTGAGCTTTATGCCATCATAGTAAAGATGCTGAAGCATGAATGAATCATAAGCACCACCGAAGTTTCTTACATCACAGATCATATACGGAGCACGAACATAGGCTGTAATGAAGAAGCCGTTCTGTGCCGTAATAGTATCTTTACCAATTTCTCTTCCGGAATAAAGATTTACATTTGGTGCAGGGATAGTATTTTCCTTAGGTACCTTATCAGTATAAAGTGCGCTATTATTCGGGTCAGAAACTATCTGATAATCCTTGCCAGACTTAGCTGCATTATCAAATGACTCGGTAACTATAGGTGTATTATCAAGATTATTTTCGCCTGTTATGTAGAAGTTAACTACGCCGCCCTTCTGCTTACCGCTTTCATCAAGATCGTCGATAAGGAACTTACTGTTGTTTCTTGCACCCATGTTATCAAGGTGTACCCAGAGAGTACCACTTGTAGGAGCATCGATTAAAACTGTTGTTCCATCAAGTGTCACTTTAGATATCTTAGTGCTTCCTGTGATTGCAAGTGTCTTGCTGTCTTTGAACTCAAATCCGCTTCCCTTGGCATTAGTATCGAAGCCGCCCCACTGGTTGCCCTTAAGTGTGCTGTCTTCGCCGATCGGCGGACTTGGTTCTTCGATATTATCTTCGATTCCCCACTTATTCATAAGATCCTTAACTGTATCGAAAAGCTTTGTCTTCTCGACCTCAGCAGGATTGCTGTAGGTAGATTTTACCGCACCTGCAAAGTGGAAGTAAACGTGTCCGCCAGCCTTCTCGTCAACATAGATACGAGCATCTCCGGGTGATTCCGGATTATCGAATATAACATCCTCAAGGAGAACGTGGATGTCCTCACCAGTTGTTCTTACTGTTACTGTTTTTGCCCATGTACCTGTAAGTGTACAGCTCTCTGTTACATCACCAACAAGGCTTGCTGCTGTGTAGGTCTTGTTATTGACCTCAGCAGGAGCAGCTGTCTTTGCGATATGGCCTTCTGTTCCCTTTACAGGACCGGAAACGCCCATGAGAACCTCTCTTCTTGCATTCTCAGGATAGATAGGCTCATTGATATCCTTATAGAAATCATCGATAGGCTTGATGGTTATTGTACCTGAAGCGCCGGAGTATGTCCATGAATTAGCACTTTCCTTTGCTTCTGACTCAGGAACTTCCTTGCCGTTTTTCAGATATACATTAGCCTTGTAAACCTTTGTAATGTTTGTTCCGCCGTCGTTTACGGGGAGATCATCGTCAAATATGTGCTCATCATAGAATCCGGTAACGTCTGCGCCGCCAAAGTCTATAGCATTTCCTCCTGCAACAGGTGTTCCTGTATGTGAATCAAGGAAATCAGGTGTGAGCCATGCATAATCGGAATGCTCCATTGAACCGTCAACTGCCGGATAAGTTATATTCTTCGCAAGAACATAATTGATATTGCCCTGAGTATATCCGGGCTTCAGACCGCCTGCATTGTTAGCAGTTACGCCTGTACCTGTAAC
>JAAYBK010000214.1 GCA_012718885.1 Ruminococcus sp.
TAAAATAGGCAAAAGGATAAATAAGCGTCCGTTTTTCGCTACAACTCAATATGAGAATACAGTGGCGCTCATCTATCCGAAGAGCCTCCGTGACAGTGTCATCAAAGAACACGGCGAAGGATATACATACACATATTCCTTCACTTCCAACGACCACAAAAATACAACTGAATCACTGAAAAAGGTAATCGATGCATACGGAGAAGATGATGAATGGCTGTATGATTATGCGGCAGAGGTGGAGTCTACAAGAAATATCGTTACAATAATAAAGGTATTCGCATACGGCTTCATAATCATAATCTCACTTATTGCGGCAGCAAATGTATTCAATACCATATCCACCAACATCGCCCTCAGGAGAAGAGAGTTCGCAATGCTCAGGTCAGTGGGAATGGATAAGAAGGGACTGAACCGTATGATGAATTACGAGTGTCTGCTCTACGGCGGAAAATCACTCTTGTTAGGACTTCCGGCATCGTTCCTTGTAACATATTTCATATACCAGTCCTTCAAGATGAATTTCGAGACCACATACCAGATCCCGTGGACAGCCGCTGCTATAGCTGCAATAAGCGTGTTTATCGTTGTATTTGCTACAATGATCTATTCAATGAGAAAGATCAAGAAGGATAACCCAATAGATGCTCTTAAGAATGAGAATCTGTAAGAAGAATGCTCTCCACTTTTGGAGAGCATTTTGCTGTATATTTTATTCCTGTGGAAATTTCAGTCCCCACTGCCGGCGGCATTCATCTAGTATCCTCATTACGGCAGCAGTTCCGGAGCGGGGGACAAGCGGGCTGTCGGTCAGGCCACTGTTGAGACATCGGCAGAATTCCCCGATCTCATATTCATAACCGTTGATCTTGTCCTTGCATGAGAAGCTTTCAACGGGGCGGCGGTTTTCGTCATAGAGGGTTATATCATCTGCGTAGAAGAAGCCGTCTCCAAAGACGATCATGCCCTTTGTGCCGGAGATGACGGCGTTGTTTCGGAGAGTGAGCTCGAAACCGGAATCAGCCGCAGCGTAACTGCCGTCCGGATAGCGCATGATTATAGTATTGCTCAGGTCGATACAGTCGCTGATATGGGCGGAGCTTATGATCTCTGCCGGTTCATTACCCAGGATATCGGCGGCAAGTGTTACCGGATAAACAGCCAGATCCAGCAGCGCTCCCCCTCCGCAGTCCGGCCGGAACAGCCTGTCGTTCCCGTCATAGGGGACAGTGTTGCTGAAATCGGCTTTTATGAAGCGGATATCACCGATCCTTCCGGACAGAGCCCATTCCTTAGCTTTAAGGTATACCGGGCGGCACTTCATCCACATGGCTTCCATGAAGAAGAGTCCGTTCTCATCCGCAGTTTTCAGTAATATCTCAAGCTGGGCTGAGTTAAGAGTGACGGTCTTTTCGCAGAGCACATTCTTTCCGTGGGTAAGGCACAGCATAGCGTCGTTAAAGTGAGATGCCATAGGGGTGGCGATGTAGACTGCTTCTGCCTCAGAGCGTTCCGCAAATTCCTCATAGCTGCAAAAAGACTTCCGGAAGCCAAATTCAGCGGCGAATTTCTCAGCCTTCTCCATTGTCCTCGAAGCAACGGCACACAGCTCAGCTTCCTCGCAGCCTTTCAGCGCCTCAGCAAATTTATGGGCGATCCGGCCTGTACCGATAATGCCCCACCTAATCTTTTTCATCTGTTTACCCCTCTCGGAAATTGATTATATTTATTATACCATAAATTAATTTATCAATCAATTAGTACAGGAAAAAGTTTATAAAAATCATATATAAATAAAAAATAAAAATATATCAAAAACAGTGGAAATTTGTTTCAGGATGTGTTATAATAAATTTTGATTGGGTCAATTTTGCAATGACGCAATTGACCTGAAGCATTTCTGTCCCATACAGAAAGCTGATTAATAAGTCAATTCTGCTATGCAGATAATATTTGAGGAGGTTTGTACATGAAAAAAGTGCAGCTGACAGAAACCGTTTTGCGTGACGCCAATCAGTCACTGATGGCAACACGTCTGCCTTATGCCGATTATGAGGGAATACTCTCAGATATGGACAAGGCCGGATACTATTCGATCGAGTGCTGGGGAGGAGCAACATTCGATTCATGTCTCCGTTATCTTAACGAAGATCCATGGGAGAGACTCCGCAACCTCAGAAAAAATCTTCCTAACACAAGACTCCAGATGCTTCTTAGAGGCCAGAATCTTCTCGGCTACAAGCACTACCATGATGATGTAGTAGAGAAGTTCATCCAGCTCTCTATCAAGAACGGTATCGACGTTATCCGTATCTTCGATGCGCTCAATGATTTCAGAAACATTGGCACAGCTCTCGAGGCTACAAAGAAGTATGCTACAGAGAAGACAGTTGCTTCCGGATGCATCTCATACACACAGAGCCCTGTACATACAGTTGACAAGTACATCGAGATGTGTAAGGAGCTCAAGACAATGGGCTTCGACACCATCTGCCTTAAGGATATGGCAGGTACTATGTCTCCATATGAGGCAGAGCACCTTATCAAGGGCATCAAGGATGCTATCGGCGATATGACACTTATACTCCATACTCACTGCACAACAGGTATGGCTTATATGACACTGACAAAGGCTATCGAGTCCGGCATCGATGTTATCGATACAGCTACATCATGCTTCTCAGGCGGTACATCACAGCCTGCTACAGAGACAATGTTCTATGCTCTCCAGCAGTACGGAATCGAGTCCGGCCTTAACGAAGATATTATTAATAAGGTAAACGATTACTTCAAGCCTATCAAGCAGAAGTACATCGACAACGGTCAGCTCAACCCCAAGAGCCTTGCAACAGATGCTCAGGCACTTGTATACAAGGTACCGGGCGGTATGCTTTCCAACATGATCGCAAACCTTACAGATATGCACGCAATGGATAAGTTCGATGCAGCACTTGCTGAGATACCGAAGGTAAGAGCTGATATGGGTTATCCTCCGCTTGTAACTCCTCTTTCACAGATGGTAGGAAACCAGGCTGTAACAAACGTTCTCGTGGGAGAGAGATACAAGAACATCTCCAAGGAAATAAAGAACTACATCAAGGGCGAGTACGGTAATCCGCCTGCACCTATCGCACAGGAACTGGTCGACAAGGTACTCGGCGACAGCGAGCCTGTTGACTGCCGTATCGAGGATCAGAAGCGTACAGGCGAGGAGTTCAAGGCCTCCAAGGACGCACTTGGCGATCTCTGCCGCAGCGAAGAAGATGTAATGAGCTACATCTGCTATCCTGACCAGACAATGAATTTCCTCAAGAACCGCAAGGCTCAGGAGGAAAACGAGGCTGTATACACCATTGAGGAAATGTAAGGAGGCTTCGTTATGTTTGATAAATTGACACTTGCGGTCGAGGAGATCACAGAGGTCACTTCCGAAGCTGCTTCAAAGGGCGATGAGCTCTCCATACCTGAAGCAGCCGGTACAGCTGTTTTCGGCTATTCAGTTGTATTCTTCGGACTTGTTATCCTTATGATCGTGCTCTACTGCACAGGAGCATATTTCAAGTCGAGAGATGCAAAAGCTAAGGCTGCTGAGGAGGCTGCAAAGAAGGCAGCTCCTGCTGCACCAGCTGCTCCGGCACCAGTTGCTGAGCAGAAGCTCGCTCCCGGTTCAGCCGGTCACGTAAAGCTCTTCGACGTTCCCGATAAGGAGGCTGCTATGATAATGGCTATAGTTGCTGATAAGATGCAGACTCCTCTTAACGAACTCCACTTTATTTCTATCAAGGAGGTCAAATGATCATGAAGTACAAAGTTACACTTAATGGTAAGACATATGAAGTCGAGGTAGAAAAGGGCAAGGCAGTCCTCCTTGACGAATACGAGGCACTTGCTCCCGCACCGGCAGCTGCTCCTGCTGCTGCACCTGTTGCCGCTGCACCTGCTGCTGCTCCGGCACCTGCCGCTCCTGTAAACCTTGCTGCAGGTGAGACTATCGAAGCTCCTATGCCCGGCAACATCATAAGAGTTGACGTAAAGCAGGGTGATACAGTCAAGGCTGGTCAGATACTTGTCATTCTCGAAGCTATGAAGATGGAAAACGAGATCGTTGCACCGAAGGACGGCACAGTCGCTCAGGTAGTAACAAGCAAGGGAGCTGTCGTAGATACAGGTTCTCCGCTGGTTGTTATAGCATAAGGAGGGCGACATAATGGATATTCTTGAAACCCTTGAGACCCTGTGGGACGGTTCCGGCTTCAAGAGCCTCTTCACAGGCGAAGGTTGGAAGAACCTCATAATGATATTCGTATCATGCGTTCTTCTCTATCTCGGAATCAAAAAGAAGTTTGAACCGCTTCTCCTTGTTGGTATCGCATTCGGATGCCTTCTGGTAAACCTTTCCTACTTTGTAGGCGGCGATACAGCTGATGCACTTTATCATATGGATCTGTGGGATAACTTCCTTGATCCGAATCATCCCGATTATCATAGCTACGGAGCAATAATGGCTCACGGCGGTCTGCTTGATATACTCTACATAGGCGTAAAGGCCGGCGTTTACCCGTCACTCATCTTCATGGGCGTCGGAGCTATGACAGACTTTGGTCCGCTTATAGCTAACCCCAAGAGCCTTCTCCTTGGAGCTGCCGCACAGATGGGCGTATTCCTCGCATTCTTCGGTGCTATCTGCCTTGGGTTCACAGGACAGGAGGCTGCTTCCATCGGTATCATCGGCGGTGCAGATGGACCTACAGCTATCTTCCTTACAACAAAGCTTGCTCCTCATCTTCTTGGAGCTATTGCGATCGCAGCTTACTCCTACATGGCTCTCATTCCTATGATACAGCCTCCGATAATGAAGTTCCTTACAACTGAGAAGGAGCGTCAGATTAAGATGGAGCAGGCTCGTACAGTATCAAAGACAGAGAAGATCATCTTCCCGATCATTGTTGCAATGTTCGTTATCCTTCTCCTTCCTTCAACAGCTCCGCTTATAGGCTGCCTTATGCTGGGAAACCTCTGGAGAGAGTGCGGAGTTACAGAGAGACTTTCTGACACAGTTCAGAACGCTCTTATGAACATCGTAACAGTATTCCTCGGAATTTCTGTTGGTGCTACAACAGCAGCAAGCCGTTTCCTTTCACCTGAGACACTGAAGATTATCGTGCTCGGACTTACAGCGTTCTGCTTCTCAACTGTAGGCGGACTTCTCGTAGGTAAGCTCATGTGCAAGCTTTCAGGCGGAAAGATCAACCCGCTCATAGGTTCAGCCGGAGTTTCCGCAGTTCCTATGGCAGCCCGTGTATCACAGATGGAAGGTCAGAAGGCCAACCCGAAGAACTTCCTGCTCATGCACGCAATGGGCCCGAACGTTGCCGGAGTTATCGGTTCAGCTATCGCAGCCGGATTCCTTCTTGCAGTGTTCAAGTGATAGATAAATAACGATAATGCCCGGATAGAGATATCCGGGTATTTTTTATCTTACACAGGATTTTTTTAGAATTGATAAAAAATGGTGTTGAACTTTGTACAATACGTAGAAAATGAGTATTGTTATTTAATCTGTTGACTTTTGTAAATTCATGTATTATAATATCAATATAGAGATATATAAACAGAGGTGTAGAATGAATAAGAGAGGAAAAGGCAAAACTGAACCTCGATATTTAAGGATCGGCGCAGTTGTTTTCCTTTTGATTCTTATATTTTTCGGGATAGCTTTATCTTCTTCGTCATGTCGTGCGGTTACGGCTGATAATGCAGATGAACAGACGGAGGCACGGACAAGTGCTGCGGCAGTGTCAGATGCGGAAGAAAGCGAAACTATCACCGGAGAATACTCTGATCTTGCAGGAGAAACAGCAGCGTCTATTGTTGTTTATCCGAGAAAGACCAACAAAACAAAAGAACTAAGCAAGGACTATGACGCAAAAACTGCTGTCCTGATCTGTACAGATAATAATGAGATAATAGCAGACAGGAACAGCACAAAGAAAATTTATCCGGCATCACTTACCAAAGTTATGACGCTGGTTGTCGCTGTTGAGAATATCAGCGATCTGTCAGAGAAAGTGACCATAACGTACGAAATGGTGGAACCGATGATAGAGCTTGACGCTTCAAGGGCAGGCTTCATTCCCGGCGAGACTCCCACACTCGAGGATGCTCTCTACGGGATGATACTTATGTCCGGAGCAGACGCTTCGTTAGCGGTAGCGGATCATGTAGCGGGATCTGAGGAAGCATTTGTAAGGTTTATGAACGATAAAGCTAAGGAAATGGGACTGAAGGATACACACTTTACTAATACGGTAGGGCTCCATGACGAGGAGCACTATAGCACGGCTGCGGATATGGCAGTAATTCTGGAATACGCTGTCCGGAATGATACCTGCAGAAAGGTGCTCTCTGCGTATGAGTATAAAGTTGCTCCCACTAAAGAGAATCCGGATGGCCTGACGTTTGAGAGCACGATATTCAGCAGGATGTTTGGTGACGAAATGCCCGGAGTAGTCGTAAAAGGCGGCAAAACAGGATATACTGACGAAGCCGGAAATTGTATAGAGAGCTTCGCAGTGATCGAAGGAAAGACATATATACTCGTTTTATGCGGGGGTACAACAAACTGGAACAACATTTATAATACGCTGAGTGCGTACAGCGAATACTGTGCAGGAGGAAAGCCATATGAGCCTCCGGCATGAAGCAGAACTATAAAGGCTGGGCCTTAACCAAAAAGAGAAAAATACCGGCATGACCGGAAAAAGTGAAGAACAAAAAATCGGAGGATATAAAAATGGCGAAAATGCGCTTCAGATGGGGGCGTTTCTTTCTCGCTATGGTTGGCGTATCAGGATCGATATTACTGATCGACAATATGCGGAGAGATATGACCGAATCTAATACAAGCAGCATCGTAGTGAGCGGAGATTTTGCTAACGGCAGCGGTGAAAAGAAGTCTGAGAAACACACTGACGGAACCGTGAATCTCAGTAACGGAACACAGACTGTCACAAAATTTGAAGGAGTTCAGAATCTTGGGTTTTCAGAGCTCAGTATTCCCGGTTCAAAACTTTCTTCAGGATTGCTTGCTATCATAAACAACGAACATCCGGCAGATAAAACTGCTTCTGGCAAGAAAGTTGATCTGCTTAAATATAAAAATGAGTACTATACCCTTGTGAGCGAATCCGTAAAGCTCAACGAGGACGCAGCAGAGGCCTTTAACAGAATGATGGCTGATTATCATGAAGAGACTGGCCTTGATGATTTTATAGTGTATGGAACGAACGATACATACACAGGGGACGGGTCATACTGTCCTGAGTATTTTCCTGAATCAGCAACAGGGAATACTGTCGACCTTGCAGTTTCCTCATACGGAGGTATCATAGCCTATGACGGCTGCGATGCTGAGGGCTGGGTCATAGAAAACTGCGATAAGTACGGATTTATTGTGAGATATCCTGAGGGAAAGGCTGCAAAGACTGGACATGATTACTGCCCGTGGCACCTTCGTTATGTTGGCGAAGTGAATGCTGCTATCATGGGGGCAAAGGATCTTTGCCTTGAGGAGTATATCGACTTCCTTAAGGGCTACAGCTTTGACAATGCGTTCTCTTATACTTATGACGGTGTTAATTACGAAATCTATACTTCGGAAGCAAAGGACGATGCAACTACAGTACGCGTGCCTGTCTCCGGAAAGTATACTATATCCGGAGATAACATCGGAACATATATAATTACTACAGTGAAGAACTGAACGAGTGTTAAATGATCTCAGGCAGCCTGCGGGCTGCCTTCTTTTATGTCTAAATCCTGATTGCCTCACATATATTTACATGAGGTGATATGTATGAGAAGGCTTGTCCTGCTGGCGGCTGCTCTTCTGATAGGAGGCACTTTTCTATCAGCAAAGCCGGTAAATGATGATGATGCTCTGCTGTCTGGGATATATGTGCTCATGGAGCCTGAGACAAGGACTGTACTGGAGGAGAAGGACTGCCATAAACGCTGCAATGCAGGCTATCTCAGCAAACTTATGGCTCTCCTGCTCATTGCAGAGGATATAGACAGCGGAAGGCTCTCCCTTACCGAGGAGCTGACTGCTTCTGAAACGGTATACGGTACAAAAGGAGCGGTAGTCTGGCTCAGTCCCGGGGATAATATGACGGTTGATGAGCTGATAAAGAGTGCTGCTGTCGGAAATGCCAACGATGCGATAACTGTTCTGGCGGAACATTCGGCCGGCAGCATCGAGGAGTTCACTGCGAGGATGAATGCTGCTGCTTTTGACCTTGGGCTGCGTGATACGGCTTTTTTCTCACCCTATGGGTACTATGATGAGAGGGAGCATACCACTGCTTATGATATGGCGGTGATATGCTCGGAGCTTCTTGAGCACGAGACTGTCATGCCCTATTTCTCAATATGGCGTGACCATGTGAAGTCAGGACAGACTGAGCTTGTGAATGAGAATACCCTTTCGAGGACCTACGACCTGCACTGCGGATTCAAGGCCTGTCATTCTGACGAAGCCGGCTACTGCATAGCGGAGTGCGGCAAAAATGATAAAGGGGAGAAGTATATTGCAGTGGTTCTTGGCTCACCTGACCAAGATACGTCTTTTCATACTGCAAAAACACTCATTCGCAGTGGTTTCAGCGGATACAGGATGACTGCCTCTGCTTTTCCGGAGGACGCACTCCGGCCGGTAAGCGTCAGAAACGGGGAGGCAGCTGCTGTTGAGCTCGGATTAGCTGAGAACTCTGATCTTGTGGTTCCGAAAGGAGAGAGCAGACTGCGGATAGTAACGGTGCTGCCGGAGTATCTTGAAGCTCCGCTGAGCGCCGGGCAGCTTGTGGGAAAAGCTGCATTTTTCAACGGGAAAGAACTTGTTTTTGAGACAGATGTAATTGTAAAAAATGATGTTAATAAACTTACGTTCAGGTTTATTTTAGAGAAAATCATGTATAAAACTATCAATTAGATGTGTTGAAGATTGTTGCAGCTGCACAAAAGTGGAAATATTATTGCAAATGTACTTGAAAAAATCCGTAAAATATAGTATCATAAAGATGGTAAATTATATTTGTACGGGTGATTCTGTACATATTGGAGGTATATTCAAATGTCTTTAAAACTTAACACCAAATACCTGAAGGACTTTATCAATGCTGATGAGATGTCCGGTATCAAGGCTCAGGTCGAGGCAGCAGCTGCTTCACTTCAGAGCAAGACTGGTCTCGGCAACGATTTCCTTGGATGGGTAGAGCTTCCTACAAACTATGACAAGGAAGAATTTGCAAGGATCAAGGCAGCAGCCGAGAAGATCAAGAAGAATTCCGATATCCTTATCGTTATAGGTATAGGCGGTTCATATCTTGGTGCAAGAGCAGCTATCGAGCTTCTCAAATCGCCCCTTTACAATAATATAAAGAAGGACACACCTGATATATATTATGTAGGCAACAGCATCAATCCTGCATATCTCAACGAGATCATTGCTCTTTGTGAGGGCAAGGATTTCTCAGTAAACGTTATTTCCAAGTCCGGTACAACTACCGAGCCTGCACTTGCTTTCCGTATCTTCAAGAAGATGGTAGAGGACAAGTACGGCAAGGAAGGCGCTAAGGACAGGATCTTTGCTACAACAGACAAGGCAAGAGGAACTCTCAAGAGCCTCTCTGACACTGAAGGCTATGAGACATTCGTTATCCCGGATGACGTCGGAGGACGTTTCTCCGTTCTCACAGCAGTTGGTCTTCTTCCTATCGCTGTTGCAGGCTGTGACATCGACGCTCTTATGAAGGGCGCTGCTAAGGCACAGGCTGATTTCTGCGCTGATTTCGACAACAACGACTGCTACAAGTACGCTGCTCTCAGAAACATCCTTTACAGAAAGGGCAAGTCAGTTGAGATGCTCGTATCTTATGATCCAAGCTTCGTAATGATGTCAGAGTGGTACAAGCAGCTCTTCGGCGAGAGCGAAGGCAAGGACAACAAGGGTATATTCCCGTCAGCAGCTGTATTCTCTACAGATCTTCACTCCATGGGTCAGTACATCCAGGACGGTGCAAGAATACTCTTTGAGACAGTTGTAGACATCAAGAAGCCTAAGACAGACCTTTTCCTTGAGCCAGATGCTGAGAACCTTGACGGTCTCAACTTCCTCACAAACCAGAATATGTCTGTTGTAAACAGAAAGGCATTTGAGGGTACTGTTCTCGCTCATACAGAGGGTGGCGTTCCAAACATCATCCTTGAGCTCGACGATACAACTGAGGAGAGCGTAGGATACATGATCTATTTCTTCGAGAAGGCTTGCGCTATCTCAGGCTATGTTCTCGGAGTTAACCCCTTCAACCAGCCCGGAGTTGAGAGCTACAAGTCAAATATGTTTGCACTCCTCGGTAAGCCCGGTTATGAGGGCGCAAAGGCAGCTCTTGAAGCTAAGCTCGGCTAATCCCCGGCTTGCACTATAAATTTAAAAAAATACGTCATAAATGCCCCATGGCATGGAAGGAGTAAATTATGATTAAACTTATTACAGGTAAAAAAGGCACAGGCAAGACCAAGATACTCATCGATCAGATCAATGAAGCTATCAAGTCTTCAAACGGAGATCTCGTTTGCATCGAAAAGGGTGCAAATGTTAGACGTTCTATCAGCTTCAAGGTAAGATGGTGCGACGTTGATGAGTTCGCTATCGAGGGATTTGACGCTTTCTACGGATATATCGCAGGTATGATCGCAGGCAACTACGACATCCAGTCTATATATGTTGACGGTATCTTCAAGATTGGCGGCCGTGACTACGAGGCTTTCGGCAAGCTTCTTGAAAAGCTCGACACACTCACAAACAAGAACGATATCACAGTTGTATTCACAGTTTCTGCTGATGAGTCTGAGCTTCCTGAGGTCGTTAAGCAGTTCCTCAAGTGATCTGAGATAAAAAAATAGCTTTTTTGCACCTGACTATTGACATATCCCATTATATGGTGTATAATATATTTTATGGTGCTCTGAAGGATTTGGAATATGAAGATCAATTTAAAACAGCTTTTCAGTATCGTCGGAGAATCAAAAACGATAAACTGTGAGATAGGAACAGAGGAGCTTTCTGATATAAGAGGCTATACCTTTTCTTCTCCGGTAAAGGTGGACGGCCGTGTCTATAACAGGGCAGGCGTGGTCTATCTTGAGTATTCTGTTGATTTCACCCTTAATATCATCTGTGACAGGTGTCTTAAGGAGCTTGACAGAGACTATCACTTTGATTTCGACCATATTGTTGTTCCTTCCATCAGCGGCGATAACGATGATTATATCGTGGCTGAGGGTGAGAGCATTGAACTGAATGAAATCGCATTGACCGACCTGCTGCTGCAGCTCCCCACAAAGAATCTCTGTAAGGATGATTGTAAAGGACTGTGTATGATCTGCGGCTGCGACCTTAACGAAGGTCAGTGTGATCATCTTAATTAATCTGAGCTGTGAAGCTCTGTAAGGAGGTGCCAGAATGGCTGTACCGAAGAGAAAAACTTCCAAGGCAAGACGTGATAAGAGACGTAGTGCAGTATGGAAGCTCGAAGCACCCGCTATGTCCAAGTGTGACAACTGCGGCGCATTTAAGGCTCCGCACAAGGTCTGCAAGAACTGCGGTTTCTACAAGGGCGTTGAGGTTCTTAAGATGGACGCTGAATAATCGGCTGAACACGAAGTATGAGAAGGAGAGGAGGAGAGATCCTTCTCTCCTTTTTAACTGCCAGACAGCTTGGAGTATTATTTATGGTAAAGATCAACAGCGTTGTTCCCGGCTCACCTTCGGATAAAGCCGGGATACGCAGTGAAGATATACTGGTCAGTATAAACGGCCATGGCGTCAAGGACGTTCTTGACTATATGTACTATGCGGCGGAGACCGATGTCACCCTCCTTATCGTGAGACACGGCGAGGAGATGACCGTGACCGTCAGCAAGGACGAGTATGATGACCTTGGCCTTGAATTCGAGACCTTCCTTATGGACAGCAAGCAGTCATGCAGCAATAAGTGCGTGTTCTGCTTTATCGACCAGATGCCTCCGGGGATGAGAGAGACGCTTTATTTCAAGGACGATGACGCAAGACTTTCTTTTTTGCAGGGAAACTATGTCACCCTTACAAATATGAGCCAGTCGGATATCGACCGCATAATAAAGATGAAGCTCAATATAAACGTATCTGTGCATACAACTAACCCGGAGCTCAGGGTTAAAATGATGCACAACCGTTTTGCCGGGGAGAAGCTGAAATACATATGGCAGATGGCTCAGAGCGGCATAAAGCTCAATTGCCAGGTCGTATGCTGTCCCGGTCTCAATGACGGGGACGAGCTGAGGCGTACCCTAAGCGATCTGGGAAGCCTGATGCCCAATATTTCCAGTATGGCTGTTGTTCCTGTAGGAGTTACCAAATTCCGCCAGGGACTGTATCCGCTCACCAGTTTTACGCCGGAGGGTGCCGGAGAGACTATCGACATCATCGAAAGCTACCAGCGGGAATTCCTTGAAAAATACGGAACAAGAACGGTATTTCCCTCTGATGAGTTCTATCTCATAGCCGGAAGACCTATACCGCCGGCAGAGGTGTACGAGGACTATCCTCAGTATGAGAACGGCGTTGGTATGCTCCGCTCTCTTATGGACGAGTTCGATCAGGCACTGGATATGGCTGAATGGGAAGGCGGAGACCGCCATGTGACCATTGCCACAGGCTATTCTCCATACGGAGTGATATCCTCTCTTGCAAGGCTTGCAGAGGAGAAATTCCCTCAGCTCAGGTGCGATGTGTACCGCATACGCAACGATTTTTTCGGGGATACTATCACTGTTACAGGTCTTATAACCGCTCAGGATCTCATAGCTCAGCTAAAGGACAAGGAGCTTGGAACAGAGCTGCTGCTGTCATCATCAATGGTCAGAAGGGACTCTGATGTGTTTCTTGACGATATGACCATAGGCGATGTGGAGAGTGCGCTGGGAGTGAAGATAGTGACTACCAACAGCGACGGATTTGAGCTTCTTGACGCAATGATGGGAATAACATATTGACCGGATCAGATAAATGCCGCAGTAATTGCCGGCCTGATCTGATTGAAATTTAATTATACATTAAATATATGAAAGGAGAGTGGAAACTATGTCAATACCGATAGTAGCAGTAGTGGGAAGGCCTAATGTAGGTAAATCCACACTTTTCAACAAGCTCATCGGACAGCGCCTTTCCATAGTAGAGGATACGCCTGGAGTTACCCGTGACCGTATCTACTCAAAGTGTGAATGGCGTGGCAAGGAGTTCATGGTAGTTGATACAGGCGGTATCGAGCCTGACAGCGATGATGTTATCCTTTCACAGATGAGAAGACAGTCAGAGCTTGCGATCGAGAAGGCAGATGTCATTGTATTCGTTACAGATATCCGCTGCGGAGTTACTGCCGATGACTATGCAGTGGCGCAGATGCTTCTTAAGAGCGGAAAGCCCGTTATATTGGCAGTAAACAAGTGCGATACGCTGGGTGAACCGCCTATGGAGATATACGAGTTCTATAATCTCGGACTTGGAGATCCATATCCCATATCCTCAGTACACGGCCATGGTACCGGCGATATGCTGGATAAGATATATGAGTACCTTCCTCAGGCAAAGGAAGAGGAGTACGAGAACGACTTCATAAAGGTGGCAGTTATCGGAAAGCCTAACGCCGGAAAGTCTTCACTCATAAACAAGATAGCCGGCGAGGAGAGAGTTATCGTATCAGATATCGCCGGAACTACACGAGATTCAACGGATACTGTTATCGAGAATGAATACGGCAAATTCGTATTCATTGATACGGCAGGCATCCGCAAGAAGGCGAAGGTGACTGAGAAAATAGAGCATTATAGTGTCCTGAGAGCCTATATGGCAGTGGACAGGGCAGATGTATGCGTTATAATGCTGGACGCAACTGAGGGCTTTACAGAGCAGGATTCAAAGGTCGCAGGCTATGCACACGAGCAGGGAAAGGCCTGTGTTGTAGCTGTCAACAAGTGGGATCTCATCGAAAAGGATGATAAGGCCATGCAGGAATTCAGGACAAAGCTTGAGAATGATTTCAGCTTTATGTCCTATGTTCCATTTGTATTCATCTCTGCAAAGACAGGTCAGCGCATAAACAAGCTCTATGAGCTCATAAAATATACCTACGAGCAGAACAGCATGAGAATATCAACAGGTATGCTCAACGATGTTCTTGCATATGCTACAACAAGAGTTCAGCCCCCGTCAGATAAGGGCAGAAGGCTCAAGATATACTATATGACCCAGCCTTCCACAAAGCCGCCTACATTTGTGACATTCGTGAACAGGGCAGATCTTTTCCACTTCTCCTACAGGAGATATATTGAAAATCAGATACGCTCCACATTCGGTCTCGAGGGAACACCTGTGAGATTCATAGTCCGTGAGCGGGGAGGAAATGATAAATAATGAAGGTATTACTGGCGCTTATTTTTGCTGCCGCAGCAGGATATTTCCTCGGCAGCCTGAATTTTTCAATTATCTCCGTAAAGATGATGAAGGGCAGGGACATCCGCACTATGGGCAGCCATAATGCCGGACTTACAAACACCCTTCGCTGTGCAGGAAAGGATTGTGCGGCAGTTACTCTTGCCGGAGATCTGCTCAAGGGCATAGTTGCCGTTGCACTGTCAAGAGGCTTCTGTCATCTTATCGGAGCCGGACTTTCACCCGGAAACGATACCCATTACATAGGCTACATTGCGGGACTTTGTGCAATAATAGGACACATTTTCCCCATATACTACGGATTCAAGGGCGGAAAGGGCGTGCTGGTCGGCGTATCCACCTTCCTTGTTGTTGACTTCAAGGTGTTCATAGCACTTCTGGCCATATTCGTAGTGATACTTGCGCTTTCCAAATATGTGTCACTTGCCTCCATAATCGGTGCAGGCTACTGTCCGCTGGCAACACTTCTGATGTCGTGGATAGTTACAGGAAACAGCTTTGGAAGGAGCTTCCTGTATCTGGTGCTGTCGCTGCCTATGGCGGGACTTGTGATATGGATGCACCGTTCAAATATTGAGAGACTTATGAACGGTACTGAAAATAAATTCACATTCAAGACAACCGACTTAACAAAAATGAACTGAAAGGAGAGTATATCATGGCAAAGATCACAATACTTGGTTCAGGCGGATTTGGTCTCAGCCTTGCGATAATGGCTGAACACTGCGGAGGACATGAGGTAACGGTATGGTCAAAATTCCAGTCAGAGATCGACGATATACGCTCACACGGCGAGCACATTCATAAGCTCCCCGGAGTGCCTGTATCTGAGAGCATAGCAATGACAAGTGATATATCCTGCGTAAAAGGCTGTGATATTCTCATATTCGGCATCCCGTCAACATTTGTAAGAGATGTTGCAAAGGAAGCTGCTCCATATATCGACGATCATATGGTCGTTGTGAATACCGGCAAGGGTCTTGAGGAGGGCAGCCTGAAAACTCTCAGCGAGGTAATAGGCGAGGAGATTAAGACTGATAAGCTGGTAGTTCTCTCCGGCCCCTCACACGCTGAGGAGGTGGCAAGATGCATCCCCACCACAGTAGTTGCTGCTTCAGTCAATCACGATGCTGCTGAATATGTACAGAAGCAGTTCGGCAACAGCTTTATGAGGATATACCTCAACGACGATGTAAAGGGCTGTGAGTTAGGCGGTGCGCTGAAGAATATCATTGCTCTCTGTGTAGGAGTATGTGACGGTCTTGGCTACGGAGACAATACCAAGGCTGCCCTCATGACAAGAGGTATCCATGAGATAGCACGCCTCGGAAAGGCTGCCGGAGCTGAAACAGTTACATTCAGCGGTCTTACAGGCATTGGCGACCTTATTGTTACCTGCACAAGTATGCACAGCAGGAACCGCCGTGCAGGAATACTCATCGGCCAGGGCGTATCCCCACAGGAGGCAGTTGAAAGAGTGGGCACAGTTGAGGGATATTTCTGCTGCAAGGCAGCATATGATCTTTCAAGAAAGCTGGGAGTGGAAATGCCTATAACCGAGCAGCTCAACGAAGTGCTCTTCAACGGCGGAGATGTCCGTGCTGCACTAAAGAATCTGATGAATCGTCCTCTCAATTATGAAGAAGTTTGATATACACGAAAGGAGACAGACCAATGGCAGAGATACGTGAGTACAGAGGTCATATCCGTAACTGGAGGGAGCTCTGTAATGAACTTGGAGCAGACAGCAGTCTTGATCGTGAAAAGAGAGAGCTGGA
>JAAYBK010000215.1 GCA_012718885.1 Ruminococcus sp.
GTTGATTCCTGCCAGCCGGACGCTGTTCTCTATGTATGGCAGGGCGGTATGACCGGTGGAACAGGTACTGCCGCCGTCCTCACCGGCAAGACAAGCCCCTCGGGAAAGCTGCCGGATACTATTGCATACAAGATCTCGGATTATCCCTCCGCACCGTATTTCGGTGACAGGGAGCGCAATTTATATTCCGAGGATATCTATGTGGGATACCGCTGGTTTGAGACCTTTGCCAAGGAAAAAGTGCGCTATCCCTTCGGATTTGGCCTTTCATACACGACATTCACCGTTCAGCCCGTTCATACCACAGGCGATGGAAAAAAAATCACCGTTACCGTCAGAGTTACCAATACCGGCTCCTATTCCGGCAAGGAAGTAGTCCAGATCTATTTTGAGCCTCCTCAGGGCAAACTGGGTAATGCGGCAAGGATACTCTGCGGATACGAAAAGACTGACCTGCTCAGACCGGGCGAGGTGCAGCTACTTAATGTAAATATTGATCTTGCTGATATCATGTCCTATGACGATTCAGGTGCTACCGGCAACCAGTTCTGCTGGGTCGGTGAGGCCGGAATACAGAACTTCTCTATTGGAACCGATGTGCGTACAGCCGTAAGAGCCTTCGGTCTGCAGCAGCCTGCCGATATAATGTTCAAGCGCTGTATACAGGCTATGGCACCGGTGATCCCATTCGACAGGATCAGACCTGTTCAGGACGAAAACGAACTTGTTCCGGCAATGGAGCCTGTTCCGCTCAGCAATATCGATGAAGAAAGAAGAAGATCCTTCAAGCTGCCGAAAGAAATAAAACAGACCGGCGATAAAGGAATAAAGCTGGCTGATGTCAAAAGCAGAAAAAACAATATGCGTGAATTCATCGCTCAGCTCTCAGACGAGGATCTGATCTGCATCATACGAGGCGAAGGCATGGGAAGCCCGAGAGTTACTGCCGGTACCGCTTCTGCCTTCGGCGGAGTTACTCAGTCACTTGAAGACTTCGGTATCCCTGCTGGCTGCTGCTCGGACGGTCCTTCAGGCATGAGACTTGACTGCGGCACCAAGGCTTTCAGTCTCCCCAACGGAACGATGATAGCTTCTACCTTCAACAAGAAGCTTGTAACTGAGCTTTACGAATTTATGGGACTTGAAATGGCTGCAAATAAGGTAGACTGCCTGCTCGGTCCGGGTATGAACATCCACCGCCACCCCCTCAACGGCCGAAACTTTGAGTATTTCTCCGAGGATCCCTTCCTTACAGGCACTATGGCGGCAGCTGAGCTGAGAGGTCTCCATAACTCCGGAGTTACAGGCGTTATCAAGCATTTCTGCGGAAATAATCAGGAGACAAACAGGCATTTCCTCGATGCTGTTGTCTCTGAAAGAGCTCTCAGAGAGATATATATCAAGGGCTTTGAGATAGCTGTCCGTGACGGCAAGGCTGATGCTGTAATGACCACTTACGGTTCAGTCAACGGCCTGTGGACTGCCGGAAACTATGACCTGAACACAACCATACTCCGTGAGGACTGGGGATTCAAGGGCTTCGTGATGACAGACTGGTGGGCAAATATCAATGAGCGTGGCAAAAAGCCTGACCGCAACCACTTCGCTGCAATGGCAAAGGCTCAGAACGATGTGTATATGGTCTGCGCTGACAGCTCTGACCATGAGGACACCGCCGCTGCTGAGCTTGAGGCGGGAACTCTTACAAGGGGCGAATTGCAGAGAAATGCTGTCAATATCCTCCGTTTCCTCATGTCAACCAATGCCATGAAGCGGCTTACCGGTGATGCGGATGAGATCGAGATAATCAACCGTCCCGCTCAGGACGAAAACAGCGATGAGCCTGTGACCTGGTACGATATGGAGGACGAGCTCACTATTGACCTTGAGGGCGTGGTGTCTGAAACCGGAAAGAACTACAGCTTCGCTCTTAAAGCCGCCAAGGCAGGCTGGTTCGATATCACTATCACTGCCTCCTCTGACGCAGGAGAGCTGGCTCAGATACCTGTTACACTCTTCCTCATGGGTACACCAAGCGGTACTTATACATGGAACGGCACCGGCGGAAAGCCTGTCAGCATTACCAAGGAAGCTCCTGTATTCTCGCGCTTCACTGCTGTAAGAATGTACTTTGCCCAAAATGGTCTTAAGCTCCACAGCATCAGCTTCAAGCTTGCAAGACCGGCTGAAAATATAGATATCGCTTTCGTTGCGGAGGATAAATAATGAACATACAGATATTCGGTACAAAAAAATCATTCGATTCAAAAAAGGCTGAGCGTTTCTTCAAAGAGAGAAATATCAAATATCAGTTCATCGACCTGAAGGAAAAAGGCATGAGCCGTGGTGAATTCAACAGCGTAAGTCAGGCTGTGGGCGGTGCTGATAAGCTCATTGATCCCAATGCAAAGGACAAGGATCTCCTCGCCCTGCTGAAATACCTGTCAGACGAGGACAAAATCGAAAAAATACTTGAAAATCCGGGAATAATCATCGCTCCTGTTGTAAGGAACGGCAAGCAGGCTACTATCGGCTTCTGCCCGGATGTGTGGAAAAACTGGGAATAATATTTCGAAGGCGGCAAGCAATGGAAATTCAGAGGGATGTAATTCCTCTGGCCTGACCGACAAAAATCTAAACCCCCGCTATTTTATTTGTTAAATAATAAAAATATGTCTATTTGCAATTAAAATGTCAAAAAAGACGTGCATTTTATGCAGAAATATGTTATAATTATATTCGTTAGTTGGATACTGACTGTAATTTAACGGAAATTTTCCTTTTTCCGTATAAATATCATTTTATAGGGTTCATTCCCGAAAGGAGTCTTTATTATGGGTCTTATCAAGGCAGCACTCGTTGGTGCAGCAACTACTCTTGCCGATACATGGCTTGAATTCTACGTTTGTGAATCTATTCCCGCAGATGTACTCGTAGTAAGAGGCAAAAAACAGCTCGGCAAACATTCTTCAAATAAAAAAGGCAACGACAACGTTATCTCCGACGGAAGCGGTATCGTCGTTCACGAAGGTCAGGCTATGATAATGGTGGATCAGGGCGTTATCGTCGAGATCGCTACAGAGCCCGGCAACTATACATATCAGACCGGTACTTCACCAAGCATCTTCTCCAGCACTTTTGGCGCTGGTCTCAAGAACACTATCAAGGAAGCATGGGATCGTATCAAGCACGGCGGTGACGCTGCAAAGGACCAGAGGATCTATTTCTTCAATATGAAGGAACTCATCGACAATAAGTTCGGTACTCAGAACCCCGTTCCTTTCAGAATGACTTATCAGGATCTTGGCAGAAGCTTTACTGTTGGCGTTCGCTGCAATGGTATCTACTCCTACAAGATCGTTGATCCTGTTCTCTTCTACACAAATGTATGTGGTAACGTTACAAATATGTACTCACGTACAGAACTGGACGGCCAGCTCAAGAGCGAGTTCCTTGACTGTCTCCAGCCTGCTTTCGGCAAGATCTCTGCTACAGGTATCAGATACGATGAGCTGCCTACAAGACAGAGAGAAGTTAAATCTGCTATCGAGGTAGAGCTCAATCCTGAGTGGAAGGAGAGAAGAGGTCTCCAGATCGAGAAGGTCACAATCAATTCCGCAACAATTTCACCTGAAGATACAAAGCGTATCCAGGAATTTGAGGACAGAGCCTGGAACACAAACCCTGCAAATGCTGCTGCAACTCTCGTTGAGTCTCAGGCTCAGGCTATGCAGAATGCTGCTAATAACCCCAACGGCGCTGCTATGGGTCTCTTCGGTATGGGTATGGCTCAGCAGGCAGGCGGTCTCAACGCTCAGGGTCTCTTCAATATGGCTCAGCAGCAGGGCGCTGTAGGCGCTACAACTGCTCCCGGTGCCGGTGCAGCTTCCGGTTCATGGAAGTGTGAGTGCGGTACAGACAATACAGGCAAGTTCTGCGCTAACTGCGGCAAGCCGATGCCGGCTCCCGTTGCAAAATGGAAGTGCGAATGCGGTACTGAAAATGCAGGCAAGTTCTGTGCTAACTGCGGCAAGCCAAAGCCAGCAGATGCTCCTATCGGCTGGACCTGCGAGTGCGGCGCTATAAACAAGGGCAAGTTCTGCGCTGAGTGCGGCAAGCCAAAGCCGGCAAGCGCTCCTCTCTACCGCTGCGACAAGTGCGGCTGGGAACCTGCTGATCCTTATAATCCTCCTAAGTTCTGCGCTGAGTGCGGAGATCCTTTCGATGATTCAGATATCGTAAAGTAAAACAGTGATATAACGGTGCAGCTCCTGCTGATGACGCTGCACCGTATTTCTTATGTAACAGGTGATTTTATGGCCGATCTTATTGAATATAAATGCCCGTGTTGTGCGGGCAAGCTCGAATTTAACAGCGGCACTCAGAATATGAAATGCCCGTTCTGTGAGTCTGAATTCGATGTGGATACTGTCCAGCAGTACAACGAGCAGCTTGCTGCCGCATCAGGCGACAATATGAATTACTCATCTTCTGCCGGTGGAGAATGGACAAATGAAGAAGCTCAGGGGATGAGCGTTTATTCCTGCCAGTCCTGCGGCGCTAAGATCATTGCTGATCCATCAACTTCCGCTTCAAGCTGCCCCTACTGCGATGCTCCTATCGTTATGTCAGGCAACCTTTCAGGTGAACTGAAGCCGGATCTCGTTATTCCATTCAAGCTGGATAAAAAAGCTGCCAAGGCTGCTTTGTCAAAACATCTTGATGGCAAGCGCCTCCTGCCTAAGGTATTCAGGGAGGAAAACCACATTGACGAGATAAAGGGCGTATACGTTCCGGTATGGCTGTTTGACGCTGACGCTGACGCTCATATGATCTATAAGGGTGAAAAGCGCAGGACATGGAATGACAGCTCCTATAACTATACTGAGATAAGCTACTATTCCGCTGTCCGTGAAGGCACTCTTGCCTTTGCAAATGTCCCTGTAGACGGCTCCTCAAAAATGGCAGATGACCTTATGGAGTCCATTGAACCATTTGATATTAAAGACGCTGTAGAGTTCAAGACCGCATATCTCTCCGGCTATCTGGCAGACAGATATGATGTATCTGCCGAGGATAGTATCGAGCGTGCAAATCAGCGTATAAAAAGAAGTACAGAGGAGACCTTCCGTGCAACTGTAAAGGGTTATACGAATGTATCAACAGAAAGCTCCAACGTCAATTTTCAGAACGGCAAGTCCAGATATGCTCTGTACCCGGTATGGCTGCTCAATACCACATGGAACGGCAATAAGTATACCTTCGCTATGAACGGTCAGACAGGCAAATTCGTCGGCAACCTTCCGGCTGATCCGGGTATGGCCGCAAAGCTCTTCATAGGAATTGCTGCCGTA
>JAAYBK010000216.1 GCA_012718885.1 Ruminococcus sp.
AAAATGAAAAGATACACGATTATCCGAAATATACGGCGAGATCCTTCACCATTATTCAGAAGCAATACATTACTTGAAATATTGAAATACGTTGCTGTCATTGTAGGCAGCTACGCTCTTTCAAAGCTCGAAGAATTCATAAGCAAGAACGCTGGCACGACAGAAAAATCACAGGAGGAATGATATATGTGTTCATTATTTGGATGGCTCGATTACAAGGAAATAGTTCCGGACAGATTGAAAAGGAAACTCACCCAGGCTCTCGCTAATGCAGCGGAAGAAAGAGGAACAGACGCTGCCGGAATCAGTTACATAAACGAAGGAAAGGTCATTATTTACAAGAGACCGAAACCTGCTCACAAACTTCACTTCAATCCGCCGGAAGGTACAAGAGTTGTTATGGGACATACACGCATGACCACTCAGGGCGATGGTAAACACAACTATAACAATCATCCGTTCCCCGGTCTTGCCGGGGAAACTTCATTTGCATTTGCTCATAATGGCGTTCTATGGAATGATAAACAGCTACGAAATGCCAAACTTATTCCCGATACACACATCGAGACTGACAGCTACGCAGCTTGTCAGCTGATTGAAAAACAAGGTAAGCTCGACTTTGACAGTCTGAAATATATGGCTGAAACTGTTGAGGGTAATTTCACCTTCTCAGTTCTTGATGATAGGAATAACCTATACATTATAAAGGGCAGCAATCCTATGTGCCTGCTAAATTTTGATGTGCTTGGGTTGTACGTCTATGCGAGTACTGAAAGTATTATGAAGAATCCAAGACAACAGGCTCCTTTTTAGCGTAGTAAATATAGACCATTCTTAGTGCGCTATATATAAACTTCAGCTTGTATTCCGGACGCATTGTGCTCATTGATGGAAATGCTTGAAACGTTGTTTCTTCTCCATGTTCTTCATGTTTCATTTCCATATGATAATCTTTAACAAAGGCCCAGTCCTTAGGTAAATACAAATCAGCACCGCAATAATGATAAACTGGAACACGCTGCTTTTTAAGAGAACCGCGTATATCTTTAGCGTTAACCGCTATGGTTTTTGTCTTAGTATCCAAAGTGTCGCTGAAGCTTAGAACATAATAGTCTACTCTATTATCAGCTTTCTCAAGTAGCTGAATAAACTCGTCAAGTACAAGCAATACAGGAGTATCCTCAAAATGAATATTTCTATTGTTGTGAAAGAAAAGATTCCTGAATGCTGAATGCACTTCAATGAGAATTATAAGCTTATTATCGGCTTTTCTCTTATCAGCTTCGACCTTGATTGCTCTTTTGTATTCGTCTATACTTGCCATATGGGTATCTAAAGCAGATTTGAAGCTAAAATAGAAAGTCTTGATTGTAGCATAGGCTGAATTATTAAAATGAGCACTTAATGTATCGCAAAGCCCTGTTATCGCATCCGCTGGGATATGTTCGGAGTTAAGCACTTCCTCGCGCCATTTATGATAATAGGAAAGAGCCTTATTCTGATGGATTCTTCCCATAGACTGATACTTTGTTTTCTTTTTACTCTGCTTTTCTTTAGAGAGATGGTCAACCATGAAATGCTCAATACCTACTACTATACCTCTATCGTTCTTATTGGCAGGAGCTACATAGCGTATGAAGTCAGGACGTTCCTCGGATTTCCGTTCAACATCAGCGCCAGACATAAGCTCGCCGATACGCTTACTATTTCCCTTTTGAGAGATGCAATTCTGAATAGCCATATTCAGGCATTTTAATTCGGCTTCTTTCTTTTTATCCTGATTATTCATAGAATGAACCTTATGACTCTATAAACACTCTTACAAGACCTTGATGCTTTTCCTCAAGGTCTTTCTTTATAGCTGCTGGATTTTTTAGTTTTCTATCAGGGTCATACACAAAGCAGTATATCTTATCACAGTCTGGATGATTTTGATACTTTTCTATATCGATAATCAGTTGTTCGCCAACTGCTTTATCGGTCATAGACTCTCTGGTTTTCTTCACTTCTATAATGGTTTTTATTTCAGGAATAAGAAAGTCTGTCCTGACAGCGCCGCCTGCATATGACGGAGTCCATTCCTCAGGACGCACATCATCAAAATACAGTTTCAGTAGAGCATGAAGAAGATCCTGTACATCATATTCATCTTTGATTTCTATAGTATTACGTTTAGAATATCTTCTTGTCAGCTGAACAGCAACTTCCTTGAAACGTGTAAAGATACGCTCTATTTCCTTTTCAGGGTCAAATGTATCTGATTCGGTATCAGATAACTCAGTTAGGTAGTTCTGCAGGTATAGTTTTGCCGTTTCAAGCCCTTTATTACAACTCTCAATATATTTACTTTCTGGAGTATGCCCCATTGGATTCCCATAGCATGAAAAACGAATTTCAGAAAAGCCTGAGCTTTCAGCGCTGTTCTCACCATAGTGATGGCATATATAGCGATATGCTTTATCGTGCCATGCTTTAAACATAGGATTACTACTCTTAACTCTATTACTTCTAAGCACATCAATCTCATCGATTATTTCTTTGAGTTTCTCAATTTCAGTCATTATATTCTCCTTTTATTGCCTGTTATCTATCTCCCCCAACGCCCTCTCCAGCACATCAGCAATGCGTTTCTGCTCGGCGAGTGGCGGGAGTGGAACGATTATACTTCCAACTTGATTAGGGCTAATATGTGGGACACTAATACCTGTTGTGTATTCTCCAATTGGATTTTTTAATAGAGGAGAATTAAGTATTAATGCAATAAAAGTGTTTAGCAAATAGCTAAAACCTCTTACACGAAGAACTCGTTGTACAAGATAGGTCTCTTCATTATTATTATAAATAGCGACCCTTGTTCCATTCGATATCCACGGACGATCCAAGCCTAAAATAACATCGCCACACTCTAATTTGTAATCACTATGTTTATCTTGAATATTATCAACAAATACAGTGTCATCCCAGCGAATAGAATTAACACCAAGGTTTATTCCTCGCAAAAGGCGATACTTACCCATCTTTTTAAAATCTTTGCTTTTAAAAGCAAATCCAGATAACATATCTGCAATAGTGCCAAACCTCACCCACATCCAATTCTGAGGTATCTCGAAAGGCACTTCCTCAGGTGAGACAGGCGGCAGGGTCTTTTCCTTTTTGAGCTTGCCTTCCTTGATGAGCTTTTGTTTCTCCGCCTGTATCTGCTG
>JAAYBK010000217.1 GCA_012718885.1 Ruminococcus sp.
CACCATTAAGGAATACTAGCGGTGTTTTTTCACCTTTGAGTATAACAATGACAAACTCGCAGGAGCCACTGCCTTGGGGGTTAGCAATCAGAATTAATATCGGATTACAGATGCAGACAAATTTGCGTTTTCCTGTTCTCTTGTCCTGTTCTTGCCACTCAAGCGAGTAAGCGTTTTTTATAAGTTGTTTTTCCTCATACAGAGGATCGATCTGTACTGAGTCAGGGATAAAGTCTGAAGTGTTAAGCTCAATTCCGTCAACAGTGTACGTCTCACTGATAAGCGGTGAGGACGCTGATACTTTCAGTCCTTCCTTACGGATACCCTCTTCCTGTACCTGCTTAAGTACTTCGAGCTGGAATTCCTCCTTATGAGTGTTAAAAAGCTCCGCTTCCTTTGTCTTTGCAAGCTGGAGAGCGCGCTCTTCGACTTCCTTCTCATGCTTTTTTTTGAGAAGATCACTGTAAAAACAGTCATCGATAAACCTATCAGCCATTTCGTTGCAAGACATATTTTCAATTCTTTCAAAATCCATATCTGATTTCTCCTTTTATTATAGATTTGCGGTTAACAGGCTCCCGAAGGAGCCTTCCCCGTAATTGAATTATTAAAAAGAGTCTGTTTTGACACATCTAAGGACTTCTCTGGCAGATTCTCCTATAAACTCACGAAGAGGGTATCTAGGAAATCTCAAGTCAACTGCTTCTAAAACCTTCACGACGTCATCCTTCTTTTTGACAAGGAGGATGAACTTACTTTTGCAAGCTGTTGCTATGATCTCATAGTAGCCATCGTCAGTAATGCCGATTGAAAGGCTATAAGAATCATGCTTGGGCTTACCATTTTCTTCAATGTCTCTGCCTGAGCATTGTTCCGTCAAAGTTTTCAGAATAAATCCGAGACCTTCGCTTATGTCTTGCGTGTAGGTTTCATAGTCCTTTTCGTCAATTTCGATTGATGAAACGAAGAGGTTGTCTTTTGTCTCTACGATTTTAACATCGCCGAGTTTAACTACTTTTTTCATAGTTATTCTCCTTTACTATAAGATTATTTGATAAACGGTCCGTAAGAACAGCTTCTGTAGATATTATAAACCACAAAGCATCCTTAGTCAAGAAAATTAACTAAACTTAAAGTTTATATATTCATTCGCCTTATCATGCAAAAAACCGTAGATCACATGATAGTAATCTACGGTTTTGGGACGAGGATAATAAACTATGAGTTTGAAACTTGTTTTTTCTTCTGTGGTTTGTTCTTCTGTGGATTGTTATTCTGTGTATTGTTCTTTTTAGGTACAGGCTTCTGACCTAATTTTTCAAGAATAGCGTTGCAGGTGCCTATAGACTTAGAAGTGTAATTAAACAAGAAACGATATGCAAGGTGTTTGGGATTATCGCTTTTGATAAAATAATTAGCTTTTTCAAACATATCGTAGCAGAAATCAGGATGTAGTTTTAACCCTATACAAAGCGCCATAACATTTTCTTCGCTCGGTATTTTTTTCCCTTTATAATAGTCTCTGATTAATGTAACATCTATACTGGTTCTAAAGCTGAGTATTTTTTCTTCAACATCGTTCTTTCTCATGTGTAGTACCAATGTATTAGCAAATGTACTGTACTTTTGACTCTTTAATTCGTTAATTACGTCAACATAATTTTTCATGTCATCAATTATTTTTTCATCTAATTCTTTATTGGAATCACAAATCTTGAAACTTTCTATCTCAACTTTGTTGAATTCTGGCATTTTTGATAAATACGATGTAATATGGTCAGAATATATGAGGCCTGTGTTCGCTATTTTTTTATACCTGAATTTTATTAAACACTCATCAGCGTGCTCACGGGCATAATCAGTAAGCACAAATTCAGCATCGTCAGAGTTAAAAGATACAGCAACATATTTTGAAGACAGCATACATACCACATATCCGAGATATATGTACCTGCCATTGTTAATCAGCTCAGAAAACTCTTTGTTCTCCCGCAGCAGCCTCTCATAATTATTACGGTCAATGACGAAGGTCTCGTTTCCTTTCAATTTCCTTGGCTGAAAATAGAAAGGAGCAGGATGTATCTTCCTTCCGTTCTCTTCATATTCAAGGCAAGTACCATCAACGAAATCGTATCCCAGCTGTCTTAAACGATCCTTGGCAATATAAACAGATACACCGTAGAGCTTTGCGAACTTGTTGACGCACGCCTGCATCCTGTCACCATAATTCGCATAGTGCGTTGAAGGATCGGTTGCTATTTCTTGTATGGCAGCATCGACAGTAATCTTAGGTATCACAAGGGGCATAGCAAGAACATCGGCCTGAGACTCAGCAATACGGAGAGCCTTCTGTATATCGGACATGTTTTCATCGAGAGCAACGGTCTCTGTTGAAGAATGCAGTTCAACTTTTTCTTCACCTAAAAGCTGGAGCAATTTCAAGAATCTGTCATGGAATAGTGTGTGTACCAATTCGTGAGCAACAGTTATACGCAGTCCACCGTCCATCTCCTCTGCATACTTTTTATAATTAAGAAGAATAGTACCATGAGTAGCGCGTATGGTACACTTTTTTGGCTTCAGACCGTCCTCTGTCTGAACATTTTTTATGATTTCAACATCAGCCACGGAGAGAATAACTCGGCCTAGGCAGTTGTTCGGAAGAGGTGCGAAATAAATCATTCCGTCGGAGACAAGTTTCTCTATATGAAGTTTATAATTTACAAATAAGCCCTTGTCCGCACAGAATCCATAAAGATCGTTCCCGATACGTTCAACATCATCACTTTGAATATCCGGGAGAATAAACTGACTTAGTATATTATCCTCTGGGAACATATCGCTGCTGACTCTTTTTACACCTTTAACCTGAATATCCTTGAACCTCTGTTCGATATTTCCTCTTATTGTAACAATGAAGCTGAGATCATCAGTCTCTACAGCACCAACAGCCTTCACGGATACTCCTAGGTCAAAATCAGCGTTATATTTTGCATCGTCGTAAGTGCATACAAGAGAGCGGATGACGGCCTCGGTTATCTGCTC
>JAAYBK010000218.1 GCA_012718885.1 Ruminococcus sp.
AACCCTTTTTCAAAAGGGTTTCCCTCAATATCTAACGTATAACTTCTATACAAGTGCTCTCCTTATGTGATGCTATTTTTCAGCTTCATGGAAAACTCTATGAGCTGCTCCAGATCAAGCTGCTCCAGCCTTGCGCTCTGTGGCAAACCAAGCTCCTCAAGAGCAACATACACATTCTCCTTTGGTATCCCTGCCAGCGAGGAAAGTGCATTTGCCGCAGTCTTTCTGCGTTGTGAGAAGCCACTCTTCACTACCTTGAAGAAGAATTTCTCGCTCTCCTCGTCCAGTCTCGGCTCCGGATTAGGATCTATCCTGATGACTGCCGAATCCACATTCGGCGCCGGCATGAAGCTTCCCCGGGACACGCCGAATACCTGCCGGACTGTTCCGTAGTAATTCACCGCTACTGTTATTGCTCCGGATTCACGGGAACCTACCCTGGCACAGAGACGCTGTGCGGCCTCCTTCTGTACCATTACCGTTATAGAATCCACCGGCAGCCTGCTCTCCAGCAGCAGCATTATCACAGGCGAGGTGATATAGTATGGCAGATTTGCACAGACTGCCGCACGCAGTCCTTGGAATTCCTCCTGTATCAGTCTCCGAAGGTCGCATTTCATTACGTCCTCGTTGAATATTTTTATGTTGTCGAAGTCCGCTAAAGTCTCCTCAAGAATGGGAAGCAGGCGACTGTCGATCTCCACCGCACAGACCTTGTCCGCACGCTTTGCCAGTTCGGCAGTGAGAACACCGATACCTGTACCGATCTCGATAATTCCATAGCCCGGCTGAGCATTGCCGTTTTCAGCTATTTTCGGGCAGATATCCGGGTTGATTATGAAGTTCTGTCCCAGCCCCTTTGAGAAGCTGAAGCCGTGGCGGGACAGAATATCCTTCACTGTCCCGATGTTTGTAAGTATCATCCTATTCCTCCGTCTTATGGCGCTGTTTCTGGGAAAACTCACTCTGCTTTGCGTCATTGAGCTTGTCCATGCTGTTCACAAGATAGTCTGCCGATCGGTAAGCGTGCTGAAAATCCATGTCACTGAAATAGAATTTCAGATCCACATACTCACCGTCAAGAATTATGTCCATTTGCCTGATCTGCCGTCCGGGGTGTTTCTGACCTGCATACTGTATATATGCATCGATCTCGCTTCGTTCCAGTTCTCCGCCAATAACATTGATCTTCATAATTCTCCCTCCTACAGCAGGGCGTGACCCTGCGCTTTTTAAGTTATCGCTCGGCAGCGTTGTGCTGCCCTCTTTTATGCTGCCTCAAATTAGTTATGATATATGGAAATGACCTCTCATTCTCCATTTCGATCTTCAATTATAGAAAAGCAACGAGTATATCCAGTAGTGTGCTACAAAACACGCTTCAATAAAAGACGGTACATATGCTGTTAACCGTATTGCTTTTCTCCTGATATTCTTAAACAACGTGCGAAAACACAGGCTGTTTGCAATTATCATGGGAACGAGTCCAAGTGTCATTACCATTCCTGCCCCGTCCCATCCCGCAAGCGGGAGCATTGCCTCAGGATTTGCTACACTTGTATCGTGCTTTATATATGGAACGGCACAATAGATAAGACAGCAGATACCGATGATATTCAGAAGAATTATCAGCAGTTTGCGTATGTTCATTGCTTCGTTATGACAGCCACGGCACAGGGCATACGTCCTTCAACAACATGATAGCTGACGCTGTTGTAGCCAGCGTCGGAAAAGAACTGCTTGTAGCTGTCTATATTGAATGTGCTTTTAAACTCAACTCCGATCATTGCGAGAAACTTTGCACTTGTCCGGAGCGTTTCGTTTTTATCATTTAAATAAGTGGGAATTATCACCTTTCCGCCCTTTTTGCATACCCTGACCAGTTCCTTTACGGCATACTGTGGATCGTCAAGAAGATGGATGACGTTCCCTGCCACAACCTTGTCAAAGGTCTCATCCTTGAACCTCAGATTCATAATATCAGCGCAGCCTATCTTCACATTGTCAAATTCACGGCATTTCTTCCTTGCCTGCTTTCTCATACCGCCGGACATATCTGTGGCGATCAGCTTACGGCAGTATGGAGCGATCTCCCGGCTGATAGCACCTGTTCCGCAGGCACATTCCAGTACCAGATCATCCGGCTCTATCTCCGTTGCAACAACTCTTCCCGTACTGTTAAATACTTTTCCGTTTATCAGTGTTTCAGTTCCGTCATAAAATGACGCTACCTTATCCCAGAACATTCCTATACTCCTTTCTTCATCAAGGTGATACATACTCTCATAATCAGCTTTACGCCCCTTCTTTTAACTAAAGCTACCTGAAGTCGGCTAAATTGCCCCCCACATTCAATCCTCAATTTCATTGAACCTCTTACAGACTTCCTCGGCGCATTTCATACCGTCCACGGCAGCGGAAACAATACCTCCGGCATAGCCTGCGCCCTCTCCGCAGGGGAAAAGTCCCCTCAGGGATACGGACTGCAAATCGCCGTCACGGTCAATCCTCACCGGTGAGCTGCTCCGGCTCTCGATACCGGTCAGCAGTGCATCCGGCGAATCGAAACCTTTTATCTTCCTTCCCATTTCCGGAATTCCCAGTCTCAGAGACTGAACGGCGAAATCTGGCAGATACTCCTCCGGGCTCACATATCTCACTCCCGGGCGGTAGGACGGCCTGACGCTGCCCTGTCCGGAAGGAGTTTTTCCGGCGAGAAAGTCTCCCACCGTGACCGCCGGGGCGCTGTAGTCTCCTCCGCCGGCGGCAAAA
>JAAYBK010000219.1 GCA_012718885.1 Ruminococcus sp.
ACTTTTCTGGAGAACGGGAATGTTCCGATAGACAATAACCGTGCCGAGAATGCCATAAGGCCCTTTGCTGTTGGCAGAAAGAACTGGATGCACAGCAATACAGCGAACGGTGCGAAAGCAAGCGCAGCGCTGTATTCAATCATTGCAACGGCTCAGGCTAACATGCTGAACACAGAGAAGTATCTGACAGAGCTGTTCTCACAGCAGGCAGGAACAATTCTCCTTCCATTCACTATATGATATTCAGACAGGCTCACCGAGGTGAGCCTGTTTCTTTGATACTATGTATCGGCGGTTTACGCTTACACTGCAACCCCACCGAAAGAGCTCTCCTTATGGATATGCTCAAGCACATGAAAGCACTCCTTCTGGAGCACGGTATCTAAAACAATAACACTGCCCGCATAGGTGGCGGAGCATCCCGGACTTGCTCTTGGATGCTTCTGCTCTCTACATGGGCAGTGTTTTATTGTGTAGTATAATACCTTATCATAAACAAATCTTATACTGCCACGATTCATTGTATAAGTCTTGATATGTAATCGGTTTCTTTAATTACTTTTCCATATGTCTGTTCCATTTCATTTTTTACTATAGAAAAAGTCAATAATTGCAAATTCCATAGTATTTTATCACTAAAAACATCTTTTGGATTTCCATGAACAATCATATTTTCAGAACATCTCTTCATCTCTTTTTTTGTTAGATTACATTTTTGTAAATCTTCACATACACAGCTTCCATGATGAGCTGCACAGCATCTTCTTTGGTAACATACACTTAAAAACTCTTTCGGCGTTGTTATTGACTCAACTTTAAAGAAATCTTCTGAATATAATGAAGAGCGACGTATCAATTCAAATACAATATCGAGAGATTTGTCGCCAACATACACAGTATCTCCCTTTTTATTTTTAACTACATCTCCATTCCACTTTTTCATCTCCTCCTTTTCATAATTCTTTATTGATGCTATTCCTTCTAAAACAATCCATAGTCGATAATACTTTATTATTTTATCTTCTTCATTCATTGCATCAGTCAAGAGTTTAATATATAGTTTTAGATATGAATTTGAATCCTTTAGCGCGTCATAATATGTTCTTATAAAATGTCCCTGATTTATCCATTTTAATAGATTTCCAACATAATTCGGTTGTATAGGGCGAAATTGAGCTGCTTTCTTATTTTTATCGAAAACAACAACTGCAAAAAAACTTCCATTACCTTGCATCATCAACGTAAAAAGGTTATTAACTAATCCAGCTCGTTTAATTGCATAATCTACGGCTTCATCATCACTGGTAGCGTAAATATTAGTTATTCTAAAGACAGCCGCAGGTCTATTAGAACAATATTTGTTTACATCAAACTTTAAATGTAAGCGCCAACCATTCCCAGCACTTCCGTAGAGAAAGCTGCTGTTGTTAAAATACAAGTTATCTTAGTTTGTCTCATGGTGCACCCCCAATCTACTTTATTCAATGTATTTCTCTGATGGTGTTACGGTTTTCTTATATATTTGGAGTAATTGGTTATATTTTACTTCAGCATTCCAACCACGACCTGCCTGTACTCGCCGTCATCTGTGCAAGATATTACAGTCAGTCTGTCATCACCAAAATCATTCAGTACCCATGTATCGCTTGGTTTCACCGTCTTATACTCGGTCACTACATAGGTGTATTTTGTTCTCTTTTCATCAGTATCAAAGAGGTACATCTCGTCGCCGATCTGAATCTGATCGAGTTCATTAAAAATCTCTGCATATATCGTACTGTTATGTCCTGCGATACAGTAATTACCATGACCAAGAGAACCTGTTCCCTCAAAATGCCCTGCTGACACTTGGAGTGCTTTTGCATCCGTTCCTTCAAGTACAGGAACCTTGATACCCAGACTCGGTATTTCAAACACTATATTTTCTTTCAAGAGCTTCCGAAGATACAGTTCTCGGCTTATTTTTTTGTAAGCGAATACTGATAAAACGGATACTCCAAGTACTATCATTAAAACACCGATGATACGTATTACTTTTCTTTTCATATTTCTAATTAGAGTGAGAGCGCCACTATAGAAAGCGACGCTCTCATTATCATTTATTCATCTTTCTTTTTGCTTCTGGCTACAATTGCTGTGCCGCTGACTGTCATAAAAGCTGCAAGACCTGCAATTACCTTGTAGATGTTAGAGTATCCAGTCTGCGGGAGCTGAGTATCATCTGAAGGTACCGGCTCATCGTCAATATCAGAAATCTCAAATACAATATCAAAACTCTGTCCATCGGAAGATTTTGCCGTGAGAGTGGTTGTTCCTGCCTTCAGGCAAGATACCGTAACCTGTGTGTTGTCCTCATAGATGATCTTGGCGATGTCGCTGTTTGAGAGACTATACTCAATGGTTTCGCCTTCCTTTAAGCCAGTTATCATAAAACCGACCTTTGCACCAACATTAGCAATTTCTACGTTGCCGTCGCCTTCATGCTGGTATGAAAGTTTATTTTCGTCTTTGGTCGTATCATCTACAGGTACCGGCTCATCATCAATATCAGAAATTTCAAATACGATCTCAAAGCTCTGTCCATCGGAAGATTTTGCCGTGAGAGTAGTTGTTCCTGCTTTCAGGCATGATACAGTAACCTGTGTGTTGTCCTCGTAGATAATCTTGGCGATGTCGCTGTTTGAGAGACTATACTCGATGCTTTCTCCATCTTTCAAGCCCTTAATCATGAAGCCGACTTCTGCACCTACATTAGCAATTTCTACATTGCCTTCACCCTCATGCTCATAGGTGAGTTTCTTATCCTTAGTATTTTCTACTGGTATCGGCTCATCGTCAATATCAGAAATTTCAAATACGATCTCAAAACTCTGTCCATCGGAAGATTTTGCTGTAAGAGTGGTTGTTCCTGCTTTCAGGCAAGATACAGTAACCTGTGTATTATCCTCATAGATGATCTTGGCGATGTCGCTGTCTGAGAGACTATACTCGATGCTTTCGCCATCTTTCAAGCCTTTGATCATGAAGCCGACTTCTGCACCTACATTAGCGATTTCTACGTTACCTTCACCCTCATGCTCATA
>JAAYBK010000220.1 GCA_012718885.1 Ruminococcus sp.
GCGCCCTATCTGGGGAAAATTTAAAACTGAAAGTTTTAGGAAGGGAGTTTGAGGGAGAACCCTTTTTCAAAAGGGTTTCCCTCAATACCTAACATATAATTGCTATATGAGTATGACACATATTGGTATCAGCTTATTTTTTTATATGCTTGTCAATGAAGCTGTCGGATTCATCGATAAGTGCAGTATCTGCCTTTTTCAAAAGAAGATCCCAGTTAGGGCACCTTGACTTCATATTATGAGCATCGCTGCCAAATATTAAAGGTAGTCCGGACTTTATCAGCTTCTTTACGAAGCGGCGTTCTCTGAACGAACCAAAGGCCTCGTTGTTGACCTGAAATACTGCCTTTGCTGAAAGGATCTCATCATAGTCAGACTTGGAATAATAGTCCAGATAGCGGTGTATATGGGCAATAACTACCTTCAGGCCGAACTTGCAGGATATATCATATATCTCGTCGGACATCCAGTGCGAATACTCCCTGTACGGGAGCTCAAGGAGAATGACATCCGTCCCCTCTATAGCAAGCTTCTCTATATCCGGGAGCCTGCTTAGTCCGTTTTCTATAGCCACCTCTGCACCGAGAAGGATATTCCTTATAGCCGGACTGCCGTTTTTCACAGCTCTGAAGGCTTCGTCCCTCTTGCGTATGAAGCTCTCAACGCTTTTTTCACGATGAGCATAGAAATGCGGTGTTGCGACTATACGCTCTACGCCCTGTTCCTTCATCAGCTCTATCATTGCAAGGGAGGTCTCAACGGAATCTGCTCCGTCATCTATTCCCGGAAGAATATGGCAGTGGTGGTCTGTACGTATCATTTTTTCTTACCTTTTTTGTTGCTTGATCTGCTGCTCTTGTGTTCTGTCTTAAGCTCAGGCTTCTCGCCGTAGCTGTAGCCATAGTCGTATTTGTATTTATTACTGTAGTATGAACTGTTGCCACGAAGCTTTATCTCATTTAGTATGAATCCCAGTATATTCATGTCAGCAAGCTCAACCTTCTGCATACATTCGCTTATATCGTCGAATGATGTGTTGCCGTATTTAACAACAAAGAGGGCTCCTGCAACTGACTCCTTCATAGTCAGAACATCACTGACCATATTTACAGGCGGTGTATCAAGTACAATGAAATCGTACTTTTCAGAAAGACTGTCGATAAGTGTCGCAAACTGCTCAGAAGCAAGAAGCTCTGAGGGATTTGGCGGGATCGGACCGGCACAGAGCACATCAAGTCCTTCAGCAACATTTTTCTTTATAGCTTCATCAACTGTATTCATCTTACCAAGCACAGAAGATAGTCCCTCGGTATTGGTAAGATCGAAAGTCTTATGGACAACAGGCTTTCTCATATCAGCGTCAATAAGAAGTACCTTGTTATCAGTCTGAGCAAATGCTATTGCAATATTTACTGCTGAGGTGGATTTACCCTCGCTGGGGTTAGGACTTGATACAGCTACAGCTTTCTTATTGCTGGTGGAGAGAGCAAACATGATATTAGTTCTTATGGATTTATAGCTCTCAACGATACCAAACGGCACATTCTCTTCAAGGAGGGTCATTCTTGATGATTCAGAGCCCTTCTTTGAATGTCCGAAAGCGTGTACCTTTCCAAGGATAGGCTTCTTGTATTCCTCGCTGAGCTGTTCAGCGTCCTTGACAGAATTATCAAAGAAGTCGATGAGCAGGATTATCATTGCCACAAGCATAAGACCTGCTGCAAAGCCTATGGCTGAATTCTTTTTCTTGTTCGGTGAGACAGGATTCTTGTTGACCTTGGCTGTGTCTATGGTGTTTATAGAACCAACACCTACAGCCTTCTCAATATACTCCGGAGCGATCTCTGCAAGGCAGTTGCATATGGAGGCTGATATCTCAGGATCCTTTGTGGTAGCCACTACCTTTACAGCACTTGTATCCATAACAGTAGTTATATTAAGTGAATTTCTTAGCTGTCCGGGAGAGATCTTACTGTCATTTACTTTAAAGGCCTTTCCTGCCTTTTCCATGCCGTTGTTTTCAATTATCTTATCACTGAGAGCTTCAAGGACTGCATCATCCTTGAGCACCTCTATGTATGTATTTATGAGCTTTTTTGAGTTATTGATATCATTGATCTCGTTCTCGTTATCCTTCATCGAAGTATAGCTCTGAACATACATTGTGATATGTGACGAATACTTCAGAGGAAGATAGAACTGCGATACACAGAAGGCGATGACTGCACCTAAAACTGCGCCTATGATAAGCCATATCTTCTTTCTCCAGAAAAGAGAAAAAATATTTTTTAGCGAATACGTCTTTGTCATTTATTTTCCTTCCTTCATATGTGTGCTGTTATATTCCTCTGGTGTAGTGAAAGTCGGTACAATATCGTGCAGTGCAGATACAGCCATCGCACAGTTATTTGTAAGAGCAGCCTGTTTGAGGGCTGAAAGCTTCTCAATGAAGAGCATTTCGTCTATCATTATCTGACTGCCGATGAATATCAGCTTATTGTCTGTCTTTTTGAGTCCCTCCTCATCCATAAGGAGCTCCTCTGTTATCTTCTCGCCCGGTCGGAGGCCGATGAAGCGTATTTCAACATCCTCATAGGGCTTTTTGCCGTACATTCTTATGAGATTCTCGGCAAGAGAAACTATTTTTACCGGCTTTCCCATATCAAGAACGAATATCTCACCGCCGTGAGCCATGGTTGCGGCTTCAAGTACAAGGGAGGTAGCCTCCGGGATACTCATAAAGTATCTTGTGATATCGGGATGAGTGATCGTGATGGGCTTGCCCTGCTCGATCTGCTTCTTGAATATCGGTATTACAGAGCCGTTGGAACCAAGAACGTTTCCGAATCTTGTTGTAACGTATTCCGTGCTCACTCCCGGCTGCTGAGACATATACTGTACTATCATCTCGCA
>JAAYBK010000221.1 GCA_012718885.1 Ruminococcus sp.
AAATGATGATAGATAAAAAAAGGAACAGGAACGAGCTGAACTTCATCGTACTATATGTGGAGATTGCAAACAGCCTTAGAGGATAAGATACCTAAACTGGTATTATCCTAAAGGGAACTTATACCCCTAAAAAAGAATAATTTAAAATGTATAGGTAATATTTACGACGTTTTTGCCCGTATCGTCAAATCCATAATTTTGTAAGAATCGAATTATTATGTACTTACTTCGCAATAAGGGAGGTAACAGCTTGAAGGTCATTAACAATATAAACACGCTTTTGAAAGATGAACTCATACAAAGCATAAAAAAAGGCAGCAAGCTAACAATAGCTGCCTCATGCTTTTCTATGTATGCGTATAAGGAGCTGAAAAAACAGCTTGATAATATAGATGAACTCCGCTTCATATTCACATCTCCTACGTTTGTAAAGGAATCAGCTAAAAAAGAGAAGCGTGAGTTTTTTATTCCCCGTATGAACAGAGAGTCAGGACTTTACGGAACGGAATTTGAGATAAAGCTCCGAAATGAGATGACACAGAAAGCAATTGCAAAAGAGTGTGCTGACTGGATAAAAGCTAAGGTAAAGTTCCGCTCTAATGTGAGTGGCGAATTTATGCCGGGATTTATTACTGTTGATACAACCGCTTATTACCCGGTAAACGGCTTTACAACTGTTGACATTGGTTGTGACCGTGGCAATAATGCTTTTAACTTTGTGAATAGTCTTGAATCCCCTCATTCACAACAATACATATCAGCATTTAATGAGTTTTGGAACAACAAATCCAAACTCGAAGATGTTACCGAAACAGTAATCGAAAGCATCAGCACCGCCTATAATGAAAATGCTCCCGAGTTCATATACTTCATGACGCTGTATCATGTGTTCAGCGAATTTCTTGAGGATATTTCAGAAGATGAGCTGCCTAATGAAGCAACAGGATTCAAACAGAGCAAGATATGGGATATGCTTTATGACTTTCAGCGTGATGCCGTCCTTGCTATTATCAACAAGCTCGAAAAATACAACGGCTGTATCCTTGCGGACAGTGTAGGTCTTGGTAAGACGTTCACAGCACTGGCGGTCATCAAGTATTATGAGAACCGCAACAAGACTGTCCTTGTATTATGCCCGAAAAAGCTCGCAGAAAACTGGAATACATACAAGGATAATTATGTAAATAACCCTATCGCCTCAGACCGTCTGAATTATGATGTATTATTTCATACCGATTTGTCCCGTGACGGCGGTTATTCCAACGGACTTGATCTTGAAAGGCTTAACTGGGGCAATTATGACCTTATCGTTATAGATGAATCACATAATTTTAGAAACGGTATCGGTACACATTCCAACACTCAGGAAAACAGATATAAGCGTCTTATGGATAGGGTTATTCGTGCAGGCGTAAAAACAAAAGTACTTATGTTGTCGGCAACTCCTGTAAACAACCGTTTTACCGATTTGAGGAATCAGCTTGCTCTCGCTTATGAAGGCTGTTCGGATAATCTGAGCGAAAAGCTGAACACAAAGAAAACCATAGAAGAAATATTCCGTCAGGCGCAGAGAGTATTCAATGAATGGAACGACTATCCGAAGGAAGATAGAACGACCGACTCGCTGCTGCGTATGCTCGATTTTGATTTCTTTGAGCTGCTCGATAGTGTTACTATTGCTCGTTCGAGGAAACATATACAGAAATATTATAACAGTGAAAAGATAGGCAAATTCCCCA
>JAAYBK010000222.1 GCA_012718885.1 Ruminococcus sp.
GACGAGAGATACTGGATAAAGCTAAGAAGGGCAACAACGGCAGGTACGCTGCCGTAAACCTTATGAACTACTCAACTATTGAGTTCAGGCTGTTCAGAGGTACCTTGAAGCACAATACTCTTATCGCCGCACTTGAACTCGTGAACGAGATATGCGACCTGGCTATGCATCTTACCGAAGACGACATTGCAAAAATATCATGGAGCGAGTTCGTTGAAAGCATAGAAGCTCCTGAGCTTATACAGTATCTCAAAGAGCGCAGGCTCTATATCAATGAAGAAACAAATACCGAGGAGGACTTATAAAATGAAAAAGCTTGAAATACTTACAAAACTACCAAAGGTAAAACTGCCGAGCATCATGTCGAGCGATGCTCAGGTTATCCTCAGACTCGTTACTATCCTTGCTGCTACCCACCTTGCAAATAAGGTGGATAAGGTCATCAAGGACTTCGAGGCTCTTGATAATCCCGACGATATCATCCATATTTTCAGATAAGGAGGACTGCCTATGTGTTCATTATTCGGCTGGCTTGACTACCAAGGCGTTATACCTCATCGTATGTTGAAGAAGCTTACTCAGTCTTTGGCTAACGCTGCTGAGGAGAGAGGAACTGACGCAGCAGGTATAAGCTACATTCAAAACGGCGAGGTCGTTATCTACAAGAGACCTAAGCCGGCTCACAAACTTCACTTTGATCCGCCGGAAGGAACAAGAGCTGTCATGGGACATACTCGCATGACTACTCAGGGCGACGGTAAGAACAACTACAACAATCATCCTTTCCCCGGTCTTGCCGGGGATACTTCATTCGCCTTTGCTCACAACGGAGTGTTGTGGAATGATAAGGAACTGAGGAAGGACAAGCTTATCCCTGATACCCACATCGAGACAGACTCCTACGCAGCTTGTCAGCTGATAGAGGCACAACAAAAGCTGGATTTCGATAGTCTCAAGTATATGGCTGAGACTGTTGAGGGAAACTTCACCTTCTCAGTGTTGGACGAGCATAACAGCTTATATATCATAAAAGGCAGCAATCCAATGTGTCTACTGCACTTTCCTGTACTGGGACTGTATGTATACGCCAGCACAGAGAGCATTATGAAGAAAGCTCTTCAAAAGGTCGGACTTCACAAGTTCGCTATGGAACGTGTTGAGACTGACGATGGTGACATTCTCTGTATCGACAGGAACGGTGAGATCGCACGGTCTGAGTTTCAGCCTAAGATATATCGTTCCAAGTATGGAAGCTGGTACGATTACGACAACTCTTCTTATTATACTATCCATGAAGAAATGCTCCTTGCATACTGCGGCTGTTATGGAGTGGACAGTTCGGACGTTGAACTGCTGCTTGAATACGGTTACAATTGCGATGAAATTGAAGAAATGCTCTCGGATCATGATCTGCTGTATCAGGCACTCAGAGACATTAAGTGCGTATACGGTGAAGAAGTCTATGAGAGCTACTGTGGGGTGTTCTGATGGGAAAGATCGGATACATCCGTGTCTCTACCGAACATCAGGAGACTGCAAGACAAGAAGCTATCATGAAGCAGTATCAGGTGGAGCGCATATTTGCAGAAAAGATGTCCGGTAAGAATGCTGATCGCCCTGAGCTGAAAGCTATGCTTGAATATGTCCGGGATGGTGATACCCTGTACATAGAGAGCATAAGCAGGCTTGGAAGATCAACAAGAGACCTGCTGAACATCATCGATATTCTTCAACGCAAGGGAGTGACACTTGTAAGCTCCAAAGAGAACATCGATACCAACACTCCGCAGGGACGCTTCGCCTTGTCAATATTCGCTGCGCTCTCCGAGCTTGAACGTGAGCAGACCTTACAACGTCAGCGTGAGGGTATAGCCATAGCTAAGTCTCAGGGCAAGTACAAAGGAAGACAGCCTATCGCTATCGACTGGGACAAGTTTAGTCAGCTATACGAACTATGGAAAGCTGAGGAGATTAC
>JAAYBK010000223.1 GCA_012718885.1 Ruminococcus sp.
TCTTTTCTATCTTGAGCGTAAGAAGATCAGTAAGTGTCTGTGTCGGGTGGAGGTGTCCGCCGTCACCCGCATTTATAACTGAGCAATCGGCTGTCAGTGAAGCAGCCTTTGCAGCGCCTGCAACAGGATGACGAATAACAAGTACATCAGCATAGCTGCTTACGATCTTTGTAGTATCCTTAATGGTTTCGCCTTTGGCTACCGATGAATTGGCCGGATTATCAAAACCGATTATCTGTCCGCCAAGTCTGATCATAGCAGTCTGGAATGACATTTGTGTACGGGTAGACGGTTCGTAGAAAAGAGTAGCCATAACCTTTCCGTTACATTCGTGTGCAAAGCGTGAAGGGTCATTCTTGATCTCCTCGCCAAGCTCCACGACCTTTTTCCACCATGAAACAGGATAGTCATTCAAATCGATAAGGTGCTGATACTCTGAATGCATATTTTTTACCTCCGTGTATTTTATTTGTACGCACATCAGTGCGGCAATTACAGTATCTTACTGCCATTCACTATCATTTCAAACTGCACGCCAAGAAAAGCAGAAGCTCTGCGGCAAAGGAGCATACGCTCCATGAATATCTCAAAATACTCCATAACAGAAGATATTTCGGTATCGATTTTCAGTTCAAGTATGATCGATTTCTTGTCGTCGCTGAATGACACTTCAGAATGTTCAACCGCATAATTTACTCTGTCATGAATATCAAAGGTGAGAAAATCAGTATTTCTTACTCTGCTTCTGCGGACGTCAGTCTTATCACCTATGATAAGGGCTGCTGAAATGGGATCAAGCGGCAGACCTGTACTTTCGTCATGGTTGCCTATAGCAGAAATAACAGAGCATATCTCTGCGGCAGGCATACTGAGATTGTCAAGAAGTCTGAAAGCCATTACTGCGCCGCTCTGAGCATGGTCTATGCGGTTGATGACATTGCCTATATCGTGCATTATTGACGCAATACGTGCAAGCTCAACTGTCCTTTCGTCATATCCCAGTGCTGTCAGTATCATGCTGGATGTTGCTGCAACACGCTCAACATGAGCAAAGGAATGTTCAGTATAGCCCTGAGCTTCAAGTGCCTTGTCTGCACGCCTGATATATTCCATGATGTCGGGATTCTGTTTGATGTATTTGTAAGTAACTATACTTGGCATGATCTCTCCTTAATATTCGCCGTTATTCTCAAAATAAACTTTATACCACACAAGGAAAATAAACACTGTCCAGATCTTTCGGCTGTTGTCGGCTTTTCCATCACGGTGGTCGTCAAGAAGCTTTATGAGCGGGGGAGTGCGGAAAAATTCTTTTGCACTTTCGCTCTCAAATGCTGAACGGACAATGTTATAGTATTTGTCTTCTTTGAGCCATACTCTTATAGGAACAGGGAAGCCCAGCTTCTTCTTGGCAGCAGTTTTGGCTGTCTGCTTAGGAGTATCCTTCTTGGCTGCAAGTCTCATAGCATATTTTGTGATGTACTTTGTCTCTTCCGTGCCTTTATTGTGTGTTACCCTGTACCTTGTAGGGATCTTTTCAGCCATGGCCATGATCTCTTTATCAAGGAATGGAACTCGCAGTTCCAGTGAATTAGCCATGCTCATTTTATCTGCTTTGAGCAGTATATCTCCTGCCATCCACATATGCAGATCAAGATACTGCATTTTTGTTACATCGTCCTTGTCCTTGACGTTGTTGTAGAAAGGCCTTGTAAGCTCTGTCGGATCAGGTGCAGATGTACTTATATTGAGTATTTCTCTTCTCTGTTCAGGTGTGAACATATAAGCGTTGCCGATGAATCTCTCTTCAACGTCATGCCCCTTTCTAACAAAGAAGTTCACGCCTCTCTTTGCAGGAAGCTTGGCAGCTACATTGCCGATACCTCTTTTGATAAAACGTGGCAGCTTGTCATAAAAAGTTCCGTCAGGATCACTGTAAACGTTATATCCACCAAATATCTCATCAGCGCCTTCGCCGGAAAGGACTACCTTGAGCTTCTCTGAAGCAATATTGCACACGAAATACAATGCAACTGCTGAGGGATCTGCAAGCGGTTCATCCATATGATACTGTATCATAGAAAGACTGTCCCAGTAGTCCTCCGGAGAGATGACCTTGCTGGTATTTTCCTTGCCTATAGCTTTTGAGAAATTTTTTGCCCAGCCGATCTCATTATATTTTTCATCTGTACCAAAACCTACAGTAAAAGTCTTGTCAACATCTGCAACAGCGGCAACATAGCTTGAATCAACACCGCTGGACAGGAATGAGCCTACCTCAACATCGGCTATTTTGTGTGCTTCGACAGAGTTATGGAAGGTGTCAGAGATCTTATTCACCCATTCCTTCAGGGAAGGAGTTTCATCTGCTTCAAAATGAACGTCCCAGTATTTGGTGATAGAGAGCTTGCCGTCCTTAAGCTTGAAGTAGTGGGCAGGCGGAAGCTTGTAGACGTTCTTGAAGAATGTCTCAGTAGCAGGGGAGTACTGGAAAGTAAGGTAGTTTTCAAGCGCTGCTGTGTTCAGTTCTTTTTTGAAGGAAGGATGCGGCAGAAAGCTCTTGATCTCTGAGCCGAACATGATTGTTCCGTCCATAAGGGCATAATACATGGGCTTTATGCCGAAAAAGTCACGGGCACCAAACAATTCCTTCGTTTTCTTGTTCCAGATAACGAACGAAAACATTCCTCTGAGCATATTCAGAAGCTTTTCGCCGAATTCCTCATAGCCATGTATAATGACTTCTGTATCTGTATTGGTAGAAAATGTATGTCCGGCAGCAACAAGTTTTTCTCTTATTTCTTTATAATTGTAAATCTCACCGTTGAAAACAATAACAAGGGATCTGTCCTCGTTGAATATCGGCTGATCGCCCTGAGAGCTGATATCGATGATACTCAGTCTGCGGTGACCAAGGGCGATGTCCTCATCGATGTATTTTCCCTCAGCATCCGGACCCCTGTGACGTATCCTGTCCATCATTTTTCCGAGCACTGCATCTGAATCGTCTATTTTATTTGTAAAGCCTACGATTCCGCACATATAATAATAACCTCCGATTTATAGAATTGATCCCACATTATATAACGGCATATTCATTTTTATACCTTAAATATTATACTACATCCGACGATGTTTTGCAACAGAAATCTAAAAAAA